>JANQRM010000340.1 GCA_028284565.1 Anaerolineae bacterium
AACCACTCGTCCTGCCGCCTTAATGCTCGGACGACAACAATTCAAACGCATCAATATGGAACTCAATCGTCTCCTGGGGCATGTTCGCGCAACCTTCGTAGGCTTAGTGGATTCCGATGGCAACATGGTCGGTGCGGCAGGTACACTCGACGATTACGACCTTCAATTGCTAACAGATGCGCTCAGCATTGACCACGCCGCTCAAAAATCATTAGCCAACATCCTCTCAGAAACCAAATTCCATTCGACCTATTTTGAAGGCGCACAAATGGGAGTGTACATCATTGAATTCGGCGCACCCTATACGGTGTCATTAGCGGTGATTTGTAGCACAGATGAAAAAGCAGGGATGGTCTGGCTCTATTCGAAGCGGACTGCCACAATTGTGGATGATATCCTCAAGACAATTCCGAAACCGAAGAGTCTGCCCAAATTAGATTAGGCTTCTCCTGTAATTTCCCGATAACGTGCAAGCATCTCTTCTGCCGAGCAATCGGTTTGTCCTTGTGCAATAAACTGTTCAGCAACTGTCAAGACATTTTCTAAGATGTCTTTGGGAATTACCCCTTGTCGCACCTGCTGATCCATATAAATCGCCCCATAACCAGCGACTGGAATCACAGCAACAAAGCGTAAATCTTGGAACTTCATATTCGTTTTGGGGGCTTCGGAAGGGTCACTGATAATATTATTGGTTGTGACAATACTATTCTCACTCAAGGCTTGTTGCAAACTCCCGACAGCAAAATCTTGGAAGGCTTCTGACTCCAAGACTTCAACATCCAAGTTCAAGATTTCTTGCACTTGCATCTCATCATTGACCGTCATGAAACGCTCGGCTTCAGTTACAAATTGCACCACATGCAACAAAGTGGATAAAAAGTCACTTGCCATGCAAGAACCCTTGAGTTAGTCGCTTAATATTCCTTAGTGTACCACATGAACGCGATGTGCATAGACGACGGTCAACCATTTTTCATCCCCAAAACCCCAGCAAATGCGCGCAAACCATCTTCATCTGCCAACTGTCGCAATATCGGCATCATAGCGTGGAGGCATAGCAACACATCGACGATGGGCAGTGTATGCAATTGCCACAGAACTTGCCCCCATAGACGGTACAGTCGCTCAGAATCATCTAGTGCTTGCAAGTGCATTGTCCCTTGTTCTAACCAATAGGCACGTAATCGGGGCTGTGGAATCGTCAAGGAAGCTAAGACTCCTTTTTCCAATGCCGTGTACGAATCTGGTAGAGGAAAGTAGTTGGAATCTGAATGACTTGCCAGCAAGGGTGCAAGGATACTAATCGCACTCGCCTTATCATAACCATCATCAATCATCTCGATAGCAGTTGCGGCACTCTGCGCGAATCCCTTTGTCGCCGCCGGAGACAAATAAGGGGCGATTGCCATAATCGCGCTAGTACGATCATAACCCGCTTCGATTTGCTGGATGAGGGACCAAGTTTTGCCTGCTAATTGTTGCTGTTGTTCTTCGGGCAATTGCTGGATAATAGCAATATTGATATTCACAGTATCATATACATCCGACATTGCCTCACCTAGCGATTGCACTTTGGGTAACCAATCACTCGGCATGATAGGTGTGACACTAATTAACGAGCGCGCCCGCTTAAATTCCAATGGCATCTGATGAATACAATCAAAAATCTCATTCAGGGCTCTGTCTTTGCGCTTATCTGTTAGTACACCGCCGATTCCCATCAAGGCATTAAAGCATTGTTGAGTATTCTCAATTGACAACGCAATATCCAAGGCTTGAGCGTGCATCTTTTTGTCCAAATGAGGGCTAAGGAGGACAATCGCCCTTGCACGCGCACTTTCCTTTTTGATCTCGGCAGTCGTATTTAAAGTTTGTTTGAGGGTCTCTTCCATCAACTGGGGAGTCAGTAAATCAAACAATCCGACAATCGCCGTCACTCGCTCCAAATCATGCGACAAACTGGAGGCTGAATTCAATGCATCCGCAATGGTTTGTTCGCGCGCATGATCTGGCACATGATGGGCTAGGGCGGTCAACGCTTGCACCCGCGAATCGCGCTCAATCATCGTATGTGCAACTGCCAGACTAGCAACCAGCATGTTCGACGGCAATGTAGGCGCGAGTTTAGCTAGCAAGATTGCCCGTTCACGCTCACTGCTCAGGCTATGCACCGCCGCCAATGCCTCACCTTGTAAATCCGTCGTCAAATATGGAGCCAACGCTACCAACACCCGTGCGCGCACATGCCGTTTCCCAATACCAATCGCAATATCGAGGGCTTTCTCCAATATCTCTGGAAAACGGTCTTTTTCACTGGCATCCACCAAATGAGGCGCGAAAGCAATCAACGCCTCTGCACGGGCTTCTTCTCGTTGAATAGCTCGGATGGCATCCAACGCAGATTCGCGCAGGCGAGCTTCAAAGTCACTATGCTCCATATACTGAGCCAATGCTGTCAACACTTGTGCGCGAGATGACGGGTCTTGGATTTCCCCAGCAATTTGCAGGGCTTGGGCTTGCAACTCATCCGGCAACTCTTCCGCTAAACTCAACAGGGTTTTGAGCCTAAGCGTGTCATTTTGTGAGGATGCCAATTCCCCCAAGACATCGTGCAAGAGCCGTATCCCAATCGCATAGGGCAGATGTGGAGCTAACTTCGTCAAACTGCGCAATCGCGATTCTGCATCGGGGATTCGTTGCGCCAACGTGACAATATTCATCAACGGAGATGGGATAGGCAAATCCCCTTCAATTTGACTCAACAAAGGGGCGAGTCGATAAAGAGTCTGCGTCCGTGCTACCGGGTCGCTAATGCCATCCACTTTTTTCCAAATGAATTGGATCGTTGCTTGATAATCGGAGGGCAAATCTTTTTCTGCCAACGAGGTCAGCAACAGCAACTTCGTCAGCGTTTCTTTCAAATGTTGCACATCTGCCATCAGGCTATGCACTTGCCCTGCTTCCAGAATATCATCCATCGTCTCCAGAATCATCAAGCGGGCATTCGCAATACTCGTCGGGGGTTCAATATAGCCTTGTCCTTTGGTAGCGACATTCAAATGACTCAACGCAAACAAATACCGAATTTGCTCTGTAAGCTGTCCAATACCGCCCGTCAATGCTTGCTTCAATGCTTGCTGTAACGGCTTCCGCGGGTCACTAGGTTTATTTGGTGTTGAAGTCGTTGTCTCGTCTGTTTGTTGAACCACAATCGCAACTTATCTTATTGGCATAACCACATCTCTTGATATTGTAGGCGCGAATAAGATAAGCACGCAAGCGAATAGCCCTTAACTCTTCAAAAGTCGTCCAGCATTGACCCGCCGTATTGCCCCATTTATGTTAAAATCCTCTCAGATAGCCACAAGTGACAGGGCAATTTGGGGAGATCGATTTTCCGATGTCAGGAATAGACCTCATCGGCAAAACAATGGGTGACTACCTCATTCAAGAGCAAATTGGACAGGGTGGGATGGCAACCGTATATCGCGCTCACTAACAGACGATGAAGCGGGATGTCGCCCTCAAGGTAATTCGCCTTGATACTGGAGACTTGGAATTCGACAATTTCCAAAACGCTTTGAACGAGAAGCCTCCTTAATCGCCGCCTTAGAACATATTCACATTCTCCCCGTTTATGCGTATGGTGTACAAGATAGGCTTGCGTATCTTGCCATGCGGTGGTTTCGGGGCGGGACACTCAGCCAACGTCTCAAAGACAAATCACTTACCTCCGATGAAATCGCCAAAATCTTCCACCAGATTGCCACAGCACTCGATTACGCCCATAGCCATCATGTCATTCATCGGGACCTCAAACCCGCCAACATCTTGCTAGATACACAAGGTAATGCCTACCTTACCGACTTCGGACTTGCCAAAATCATTCAAGGTACAGAACCTGACCTCACGCAAGAAGATAACATCATCGGCACAGTCACTTATATGTCTCCAGAACAGATTCGTGGCGCAAAACTCGATGCTCGTTCCGATATTTATAGTCTAGGCATTGTCCTCTATCAAATGGTCTATGGCAAAATACCCTTCCGTAGAGACCATGACTCCGAATACATCGCGGTAATGTATAAACATCTGGAATCCGAACCCCCACCTCCCAGCAAATTCAATCCCGATATTCGACCCGAACTAGAAGCGATTATCCTTAAAGCCCTTGCCAAAAACCCCGATGATCGCTTTCAATCTGCAACAGAAATGTCGGAACTTGTGCAAAGGGTGATGGGATTAAGCCAAGATACCCAACAAAGGAATCTCACTCGGCAAGTCTCAACCATAGAAACGCAAATTGCGCCTGAACACACACCAACGCAAAGCTCACCCTCTCAAAATCGTTTAGTTGCGATTGGTGTTTTACTTCTTATCTTTGCTATGATTGGAGGGGTATTCATCACGCAATCCGATTTGCTGACGACAACACAAACCCAATCTCCCACACTGACTGAAACCTCATCTCCAACCGTCACCCCATCGCCATTAATTATCCCAACCTACAGTATTCTTGCAGGAGAAGCACAAACCCCACAAGAGTTAGTGGTATCCGATGAACAGATTCGCCTTGCACAGGATCGATTATGAGAATCCGGCTTCATTGCAGTAGTCAGTTGTAATCTCGATAGTGAATATCACACAACAATTACTCGTGAGATTCGGGATTTTGCAGAGAGTTATGGTTTGTCCACACAAGTTTACGACAGCCAATCGGATGCATATTTGCAACTTAATTTACTTGAACGTAGCCTGATTGACCAAGCCAAAGGGTATATTATCTGCGCCCTAGACTACGATGTCATTTATGAACAACTCAGGGCTATCCGTCAATCAAATACACCCTTGGTCTTAATGAGTGGAGCTGATGTTGAACGGTATGGGGCTGTGGTGTTGTCTTCCGAAAATGATAATTACGCGATGGGCTTTACAACAGGTCAATATGCAGGTGAGATCATTTCGGATCAGTTCACTGGTGAAGCAGATGTGCTAATACTTGATTTTCCTGATTTATCAGTGATCGTTGAACGAGCTAATGGCTTAGAGGAGGGCGTTCTATCCAATGCACCAAATGCCAATATCATTGAGCGGTATCTTGGAGCAACCCGAGAAAATGGTTATCAATCCGTCAAAACCCTAATCGAAGCTGGAACGAAATTTGATATGATTGTTAGTATCAATGATGCCGGGTCATATGGCGCGATAGATGCACTCGTCGAAGCTGATATTTCGCCGGATGAGGTCTTGATTTTTAGCATCGATGCAGAACGACAAGCAACGGATTATATTCATGACGATTACTTCATTCGTGGGTCACTCTCTGTTGGCAGGCAAGAGAGTGCGCTTGCATCCGTTAATGTTATAACTCAACTACTCGCTGGAGAAGCCGTTCCCGAAACGATCATAATCCTCTCTGGCGAGATGGTGACTAAGGCTACCCTTGAATCAAATACTGCCGAATAACCTTTCCTATGATACAGTTTGATGAACTAGCGAGTGAAGGAAGAAATTCAGAAAGGCTTATTAGCCATAATATCTTATCCAACCTCGTATCTCAATACCGAAGGTAAAACTAACAATAAGTGTAGAACTAACAACTAAAAATCAACGACTAATGACAAATTACTGTTTAAAATTTGACCAAGATTTGGTTAATCTACCGAACCAATGCTTTTACCCGTGTCCTCAACCGATGTACAATAGGGGTCAGCATTAATAGCAGGGGACATAAATGTCAACGATTTCTGCATCATCTTCCGGCATATTCAATACACGTCGCGGAAGATTATTAAAAGAAAATTTAACAGCTTACACCTTTTTATTTCCCACCATAATCTTGATGTTTATCTTCGGGATTGCGCCTGTCGCATTTGCCTTCTTCGTAAGTCTCCATAAATGGCGACGTTTTCCCGATGAATATCAAGGCTTAGGCAATTATGAACGCGCCTTAGGGAATTTTGGCTATCTCCTCTTCGTTTGGATTGCTATTGGGTTAGCGGTCTTTGCCGTCATTCTCTTTCGGCGCACAATCCAAAAAATTCGGGAAGAAGATGATAGCGAAGGCTGGTTATTTATCTTTCCTGCGCTTTTCAATACGGGTGCGATTCTCCTCTTCATCAATTGGTTCTTCCCACTGTTGCTAGAAATTATGCTTGTACCAAGAGCGATTGTGGACTTTGAACGTACACAGGGAGAGGAAGCAACCCTCAGCGTTTTCCTAAATGAACTACAAACCCGCTTTGCCATCCCCGAATTTTCTTCAGCAGGAAACACCTTCCTGTTGGTCGGGATTATTGCGATTGTCGTTTCTGTAGTTTTCTTCCGCATTTTCAAAACACCTCAACGCGGATTTTATATTGTTCGCTGGACAGCCATCGCACTCCTGATTGCAGGGGCGTTTCTCATTGCTCAGCTGGCATTCACAGAGATTCAAAATGCCATTCTTACGGCCCAAGTAGATGGAACAGACCTGCCTATCTGGACGCAGTTCATCTTCATTTCGCTAGGTGGTGGGGTCGTCTACATTGCATGGAAACTCTGGCAACGGGGCATTGCCGATTACGACAACAAGAACTTCATCTTGATGGCACTGGGCGGGATTATGCTGGCAGTCGGCGGATTTATCCTCCTAACTGAACTCCCCAATACCATGGTGCAAGCAGATGACGACCTACTGGCAGGCTTTGCCAACACCATCCTTTATGCAGTGGGGACAGTTCCCTTTCAATTGGCAATTGGCTTGATATTAGCATACTTCCTCTTCCAAGACATTCGGGGCAAAAGTCTATTCCGCCTAATTTATTTCATTCCCTACATCATGCCTTATATTGCGACATCCATCGTCTTCCGTATTCTCTTCTCTGCCGAATCAACCTCTCTAGCGAACAATATGCTGGGTCTCGTGGGCATTGAACCTCAACAATGGATATTAGAACGCACACCAGTCGGCACATTACTTGGCTTGCCTGATTGGTTAGCAGGTCCCAGTCTCGCACTCTTGGTCATCATGATTTACACCACATGGACCTATATCGGCTACGATGCTATCATTTTCCTTGCGGGTTTGGGCAATATCCCCACAGAATTGTACGAAGCCGCTAAAATCGATGGCGCATCGGGTTGGCGCATCTTCCGCCATATCACACTCCCTTTGCTCTCACCGACGACCTTCTTCCTTTCATTGATTGCTGTCATTGGGACATTCAAAGCCTTTACCCAGATATGGATTATGCGGACAACTGCCGCTGGAAAGGCGGTGGATACAGCGAGTGTCTTTATATTCGACGAACTCAATAGCAACAGTCGCTATGGCTACGCCTCTGCAATGGCATTTGTCCTCTTTGCAGTGATTATGGTGCTTACCCTCGCTCAAAATCGCATTGCTAGCCGAAGGGTTTTCTATGGCTGATACAACGCTCTCCCAATCCAAAACACTCAAACAACCCGTAGCAATTGAACGCCCGCCTCGACGAATAGATTGGGGCAAAGGATTCGTCTACGCGGTCCTGATTCTGGGCATCATCTTTGCGATCGCGCCTTTCTTATGGATGCTCAGTGCATCTCTGATGACGACGACAGAAATCTCAACAGGACGATTGATTCCTGCCGAAATCCAATGGGATAACTACCCAACAGCATTACGCATTGCCAATTTTCTCCAAGTCAGCACCAACACCGACCCCGAACTTGGCGATGTCGTCTCCAGCCCAGAACGCACGCTTTGGATAACCTCCGCTCTTGTTGCGTTTGCGGGTGTCTTTTTCATCATAAGTCGCTATCTCCTTGCTGATAAACCGCCCAGAATCTTACCGTCCCTTCGCCCACTCTACGAAAACAAACTTCTTGGTTGGGTGATTACCTTAATCTTGGTTGTTGTTGGTATTATTGCCATTAACCTAGCCGTCCGTGATGTTGAGCTTTCGGGCTATCTCTGGAACAGTCTCCGCCTCACCACCATGACCATCGTTGGCTCACTCATAGTCAATATTCCCGCCGCCTATGCCTTCGGACGGATGCGCTTCTTCGGACGGGATTTCATGTTTGCGCTCATGCTCTCCACCATGATGATTCCTGCTATTGTGACTCTCGTTCCACACCTACTCACTGTCATCTGGGTTGGACGCTTCAGCGAAAGCATCTTCGGACCTAACGGTGCATGGTTCAACAATTGGCCCGCACTCGTCGTTCCCGGTTTGGCGTCCGCCTTCAATATTTTCTTACTCCGCCAGTTCTTTACCCAAATCCCTGACGACTTATGGGATGCCGCACGCATCGACGGAGCTGGACACTTCCGCTTTTTGATGAGTGTCGTACTCCCACTCTCCAAAGCACCCATCATGACCGTCGTGACTCTTGAATTCATCGGTGCCTGGAACTCCCTCATGTGGCCCCTATTAGTGACAAACGATGAGACATGGCGACCTGTAGCAGTCGGCTTGACCAACTTCGTCACTGGAGATGCTCCTGGCGACCTCCATCTACAAATGGCGGCATCAGTGTTAATGATTCTGCCGATTTTGGTGATATACTTCATTGCACAAAAACAATTTACCGAGGGCATCGCCCAATCTGGCTTGAAAGGCTAATGGGCATGTACATTGCAAATGAAATGCATTTTCAGTGTAGACTTTATACTCGTTACTCATCACTCATAACTCGTTACTATTCAAGAACCCTCCACCGTATCCCCTTACGGTGTTTAAACGGCAACGTCTATAGGAGGGGTATAGACACTGCCATCTTTTGTATCGCATCAACAGACCATCAAGGAGATGAATCACACGATGCTTAAAAAAATAACCCTTATACTTGTTCTGATTCTGGCACTGACCAGTCTCACCTATGCCCAAGACATGATGGACCTCAGCGGTGTAGACCCATCGGGGCAGACCATCACCTATTGGCATCAATACAGCACCGATAGCGCACAAGGCGATACCATCACTGCTCTAGTGCAACAATTCAACGAAACCAATGAATACGGCATCACTGTAGAAGAGATATTCCAAGGCAGTTATGGTCCCATCGAAGACCTCATGGAAACCGCCATCCTCTCCGGTGAACTCCCCAACCTTGTTGCCGGCTATGCCAATGCTGCAGCCAGTTGGTCAAATGAAGGTGTGGTTATCAATGTCAACGACCTCATCAATGACGCGACATGGGGACTCGGTGACGACCTCATGGGAGGACTCAACTTCACTATTCTTGATGTCAATGGTGATGCAGATAGTATGCGTGTGGCTTGGGCGAATCAATACTCTGCATCAGTCCTATTTGTCAACCTAGACATGATTGAACGCCTCGGTTTTGAACGTCGCCCACCTGCCAATATGCAAGAGTTCCGTGACATCGCTTGTGCCGCCGCCGAATCCGGTATCAATGGCTATCCCATCAAAGGGGGGTCTTCTGAATTCGAAAGTTATGTCGCCACTTTTGGTGGGAATATTTATAATACCCAAACAGGTGAATACGATCTTACCACCCCCGAAGTGATTGCCACATTAGAATTTTTCCAAGCTCTCCATGCTGACGGTTGTGCTTACTTCGGTGCAGAACGTTTCTTTGAAACGGCTGATTTTGCTCGCGGAGAGAATGCATTCGCTATCAGCAGTACAGCGGGTATCCCCTTCGTTCAATCAGATTTTGAAACCAATGAAATTGATGACGAATGGGTCATTGCCCCTGTGCCGGGTGCTACTGATGATCTCGCTGACACAGTTCAAGTTTTTGTTCCCAGCCAAGTCATTCTTGCCAGTACCCCAGAACAAATCGTTGCCACATGGGAATTCGTCAAGTTCCTAGCCCAACAAGAACAACAACTCGAATGGGCTTCCAACACGGGCTACTTCCACACCCGTAACGACCTAGAAGGTGTGCTGACGGAAGATGTCTTTAGCAACCCGCGAACACCCTTCTCCTACTATCAAGCTTCCCTCGACATCATCACCGACCCAGACATTAGCGTCTACGCTTCCCCACCACTCGCGTCCTATAGTGGTGTGCGTGGTTTGCTTGGTGATGTATTCTCCGAAATCACCGTTGGTGGGGCAGATATCAACGAACTCATGGCTGACCTCACCGAAGAAGCCAATGAACTTCGCGAAGATATGGATGGCTAAAGCATAGCCAAATCATCAACATAAGTTTCACAGGACAGACTCACACAGTCTGTCCTTTTTTCGTAGACTCCTAGATTTGTTTGATATTAAGATTCCAAACGCTGGCGAAGGTAATATTCTGCCAAATATAAATCAATTGGATGATCAATATTTACTGAGCGTTCAAGGGGCATTACATAGGGCGCAACACGTGCACCATATAGATTGTTGTATTGATTAATCACCGCTGTCCGGGTGACATACGCTGCTCCATTTCGATAGAAGGCTGATGGCAAGTCTTGTCTTCGAGTGTAGGTCAATGGTCCATCAATTACGAAGTTAAACATCCGTCCATTTTTAATGGAATGTAGCCAGTGTGGGTTGAATTGGTGCGGGACCTCGGCAAGGCTCACCACGGAATCAAATTCATCGGTTAATGCTGATACAGCATTATCTATATCTCCTGCCAGACGCAAGGGAGCTGTCGGTTGAATGAGAACCACAGCATCATAGGCTTCGGGTTGTAAAGTCTTCAACACATGTTGGACAACATCAATTGTTTTGGCAGTGTCAGTGGCAAGAGACGCGGGTCGTATAAAAGGAACATCTGCCCCTAAACTCCTTGCCACTTCAGCAATCTCGATATTGTCCGTTGAAACGACGGTCCGATTTAGACGATTGGCACCTTGACTTGCTTCAATAGCATAAGCAATGAGTGGTTTATCTGCGAGCAACGCCAGATTTTTTCGTGGGATGCCACTTGAACCTCCACGCGCAGGGATAATACCCAAAATGTTCATCCGAATTGTAAACGTTTTTGAAGATGAACCGATTGAATGTTGATGCTGGCAAGCACAGATGCAATTTTCTCGCCCGCTTTTCCATTTCCAAATAAGTTGGATGAGGCATAGCGTTTTTGTCGCAACTGAACACGAATTGCTTGTGCAATAGAATCTCGATGATGATTAACATCACAGACATTGATGTGTCGTTCGCGCCCTTGCTGACGATTCCCAATATTCACACAAGGCACACCTAAATAACTTCCTTCGCGGATACCACTACTTGAGTTACCAACTATCACATCACAGCTATTGAGTAGGCGTACATAATCCTCAGGGCTGACATTATCTAAAAGATAGAGCCAATTGGGATGATATTCTTGACGGAAAAGGTGAATGCCTCTTGAAATCTCATCGGATCCAGCATCAATATTCGGCCACAACATCAAGGTAGGCATTTGAATTTGATGTAAGGCAAGGAGAGTCTCTTCAATCTTATCGAGTCCTTCGCTAAATTCTGTTGTGACTGGATGTTGAAGAACAAGAAGAAAGGGTTCAGTCGGTTCAATCGCTGTGCCGACACCACCATATTTTGCTTGCAGATCAAGATTACTCACTTCTAAATCAGATTCCACTACGATATCAATCGCAGGACAACCAACCAACCAAATCGTATTAGGATTTTCGCCCATGCGAACGATATTGTCATAACTCTGTTGTGTTGCCGGAAAATGTAAATCGGCAAGTTTTGTGACAGCGTGCCGAACTCGATCATCAATTGAACCACTAATTTCACCACCCTGTACATGGATCAAGGGTATATTCATGTAGGAAGCGGCGGTTGCAATCGCGAGGGTTTCAAAACGATCTGCCACAACGATGACTGCATCCGGTTGTAGATGTTCAAATTGAGTCGCTACCTCTATCGTTGCTAAGCCAGCACTTTTCGCCATCATCAAGGGCTTATCGCCTTCTATCAAGGTATAAAGTGATGTATCAATCTGGAAACCATCACGCTCAATAATAGCAGTTACTTCACCGTAAGCCGGTAGGACTGCGGAGGAACAAGCGATGATTTGCAATTCAAGCATGGGATGCTCTTGTATTGCCCGCATGACGGTTTTAATTCGTCCATAGTTGGCACGATTGGTGATAGCGACACATATTTTTTTCGGCTGGCTTTGTCTACCGTTAATGATTATTCCCCCATTTTCCAATGTAAGAGTCTCTAAGTTTATATTCTGTTTCACTCAGTGAAGGATGGCTAATGCCCATGAGATTATCCATTAATTCGACAAAGTTAGCAATATCACGGAACTCATGAGGCTCACACGATATTTTCTGATCTTTTCCTTCGAGATACCGACTTAAAGTAAAGTGTTTTTCTACAAACGTTGCACCCCGCGCAATGGCTAGCTTGGGGGCTTCCGTCCCCATGGTGTGGTCACTAAATCCAACGGAAGGCGTAAAGGTACGCAACCAATCCATCCGAGCCATATTCACTTTATCGAGAGGTGTTGGATACAGCGACACACAATGCAGGAATGTGAAAGAGGTATCTCGAAGTAATTCGCCTGTCGATTCGATTTCTTCATCTAATGACATCCCTGTTGAGACAATTAGATGGTCAAATTCTTTTCTCAATTCTTTAATCATCGAATGACTCGCCAGATCAGGGCTCGCTATTTTAATCGTAGACAGACCCAATGATGCGAGAAACGGGATACGTTTTCGGTCAAAACAGGTAGTAAGAAAGTGAACTTTATTTGCCTTGCAAGCGTTAATCAAGCGATGATGATCTTCGTCTGAAAGCTGTGCTTGGACGTAGAAGTCGTAACTTGGATGTGTATCACCTTCCTGTAAACTGTCTGCCTGCCACGATTGAAATTTCACCCATTGTGCCCCACTTGCTGCTGCACCTTCAATCATCTGAACAGCTAGGTCTATATCGCCGCCATGATTGGCACCAATTTCGGCAATCAGTTGGGTTTTTTGATAAGCCATCATAAATGTTCTTTCGGTTTGATTGGGTCAGGAGCAAGGGGGGGGGAACCCTTTAGAATGGTGTTACAAATAGTATCAAGATGCGTGTCCATACCGAGATTCAAATCGGTTAGCGATTCAACTGCCAATGAGAGAACGGGTTGCCCAATGCCACCATCAGCAAGATGATGTAACTCAACATAGCGCCGAAAAAAATAATGATATGCATAGCGTAAAGACAGTGTTTCCTGATTAGGGATTGGATGACTGATGGTCTCTATCTTATTGAAGTAGTCGACTACAGATGTAGGATCGTAAGTAAATCCTTTGTTTCGATAAAATGCTTCTCCAGCCACGATAACGGGAATATTCCGAGTGACAAATTCAAGCCCAACCTTTGTGGTATAAACGAGGGCAACATCAACAATCTGAGTAAGGTCATAGGTATTAATCTCAGCCTCTGCTGGAATGATATGAATGTGCTCTGGTAACTGAGGAAAGGCATTTAGAATAATATCCGTCGCTTTTTCTTGCGTCTGGACAACCAGATTGGCTTCAGCAGGGTGGCAACGAACAATTAGATGACAATCGTGTTGATTAATTGCCCACTCGATAGTTGCAATGAGCCAGCTTTTCATATCCGGAAAGGCTGTGTTGTGAAATACGACCGCGGCATCCCATGCCAGATTCGTAAATAATGCAAATATCTTCTTTTTGGGTTGTAGGTTGAAATATTGCTTCAGTTGTTTCCGTGTTTTTGGGGGAGCGGTATTATACCGAATCCAGTCTAAACCCCCATTAGCTCGCGATGACAAATAGTGGCGTATTAAGCGTTCTTGAGAATTAGAAAACAGACTGTTTTTCCACAGATCAACAGGTTCTACTACCAGCTCATCATGATAACTTCTGCCAACGGCTAACAAAATCGTCCCTTTACGATAGCCGTATCCGTAAACAATAACTGGAATTCCATGTGATGAAGCAAATTCAGTCAATATGCCCCAAGTGACATAAATGCCATGCGAAATAAAAATAGCTTCTGGCTTCAGCTGTTCGAGCATGCGTGTCATCAAACGGAGTACAAGGATGGCAGTGACAAGAAATTGTTGAAATTTTTGAAAGTGATAGAATGTGTTCAAAGAGCTTCGCAAATAATGGCGCAATGTAGAAGCATAGGCTATGTTACCCAATTGAATCCCAGCTTCTTGGTAGATCAACAGGTCATCATGTGATAGTTGAGCGATGCGTTGCTCGATTTCCTCAATGTCGTCATCTTGCAACCATTGACTGAACGGAAAAACTGGAAGTCCAGTTGAATTGAAGAGATGTTGACCGTTGGTCCAGCAAGTTACACAAAATTCTGGATTGTCTCGGTCAATACGTCGAGCATCGCAAGCTAGCATCACCTGATCACAGAGTAAAAATTGAACATCTGCCTGACGTTGTGCTAATGCCAGTCCAATCAGTACCTCAATCGGAGAACCAATTTTATCATAGCGTGAAGAGGCAATAAGGACACGCTTCCCTGTGCGAGAAAAAACGTTACCCCCCACAAGGTGATTGATATGATTCGCTAGCTGTTGAGCAATAGAATCAATTTCCGGTAGCATTGGGATGATGACCCTTTGCAGGTTGAATGAGTTCGATAATTCGCTGGGTGGCTTTTCCATCCAGTCGCATATAATGTTGAACAAATTTTTTCCGCTGTTGTTGAAAGTGTTCGCGCAGTTGAGTATCAGACAGAACTGCCCGAACTATTGTGGCAAAGTTATCAGGCGTGGTTACATGGGCAGAGACCCCTGCTTGATACCACATATCATAACCAGGGGTCTCTAAGAAATCAAAAGTGACAATGGGAATATCTAATCCGCACGCATCGAAAACGACAGATGAGCCTTGGCACACCAAAAGAGAGGCATTAAGAAGCAAGCGGGCAATTGGATAATCCTTAATTACAAGATATTGAGCTGAATGATGATCTAAATAATCGAGTTTGATCGACACATCACGCGGATGTGGTTTAATGACAAGTTCAAACGGCAATTTGAGCAAGTCTTCAATCACACGATGCAAGTATTGGTTCATCGCTTCGGGCGTCACGTGTCCTTGGCGTGCAGTCTTCTTGGTTTGTGAGACCGGGGGAGCTGCAAGCACGATATATGGCTTGTCAGTGATTACAGGCTGTTGTTTCCACTCGTTGATACACAAGACCAAATCATCGTGACGCGGATGACCAGTTGATACGATTTTTTCGCTAGGTATCCCCTCTTGGATGAGCATTTCTCGATAGAAATCTCCGATCACCGCTACCTTATCAGCTGAACCTCCACCAAAAATCCATGGAAAGGGAGGATAGGTGGCGAATATTGCTAGAGAAATAATGGCAAGCGGATGTTGCCAGTAAATATCTGTACCATCCAATTGGCGTATTGCTTGGGGTGCAAGTCTGTTGACGAGGAATCCTAAGTGCCTCCAACTCGATTTGTTGAGGTGTGCAAGCGATTTTTGTCGCCACAGCATCATGTTAACTGAGTTGTTTGTTGCCGCCCACATCACCACGAGGGTTGGTATCTTGCGTTTTTTGGCTGCCAAAATTAAGTGAATTTCGGCATATCTTCTGTCATCCACCAAGATCAGTCCAATAATGTGATGCGAATCAAAGAGCCGTTGACAGAATCTTTTGACTCTCCAAGGTTCTCCAAAAAAGTGGATCGGGCTTCGCTTCTGATGATACCAAGAAAACACAGGCATGACGATAACGGGGATGTCAAATTCTTCGCATACAGTCAGCGTTTGTGTGTCGGTTTCGGCAACCAGTACGAGAGCTTGGATTCCTCGTTGATGCAGTGACTTTATGATATTCAGAAACGCTCGGACGGCTTCTGAATAGTGAGGCACAATCAGACATGTTCGAGGTAGAATCTTCATCAGCGTAGAGATTTCTCACAAAGTTAATTATGTCGGGATTCTAAACATCTGCCAAATTAATGTCAAGTTATCCCAGTGAGATGGTACTCAGATTCCATTCAATGTCCACTCAATTTCAATTGAACCTGTCTCAAAATAGACTATAGTGTAACAAACGCTACTCTCATTATTAGTGGCAAAACATCATGAAGAGCGTTACAATTTATTATCAAGAGATGAATTTAATCTCATCTAAACCGTAAATGATGTTGACAGCTGTTATGAGTAACATCCATCCAGTACTTGAAGTGTTCGGACCCGATAACGAGACCTTTATCGTGCCTCTTGAGAAAGACCATCTAACAATTGGGCGTTTCCGTGAATTCAATGACATTGGGTTGGAACCCGACCCACAACAGCTTGTTACACGCAAAGCTCATTGTGTTGTTGAACATCAATCTGAGGCATGGTGGGTGATAGACAATGGGAGCATCAATCGAACTTTCGTGCGCCATCAGGATGAAATGGAAGTTGTTCATGGACGGATGCCAATTGAAGATGGAGACTCAGTCTTGATATTAGGAAGACTTACAGAGGAAGGTACACCTATTTACTGGGAATTGGTCTTCCGTGATCCACTAAGGACACAAAGAGTGCATGGTGGCCCACCTATTGCCTTTTTAGAGTATGATTGGATCCAAGCAAAGCTCTTCCGTATTCATGGAGTGCATCGTGAAGAAATCCGAAACCTCCGACCGCAAGAGCATAAGTTAATCCGTTATATGGATCAGCGAAATCGAGCCAATGGCAATGTGCCTGTCATGTGTTTGTACGAAGACCTGATTACAGCGATTTGGGAAGATGAAATCGACCATACTGATAGCGAGGTCAACCATCTGATCTATCAACTACGCAAGAAGGTCGAAACCGACTCAAGTGAACCTCGATTTTTGGAATCGGTTCGGGGATTGGGTTATCG
Organism: Anaerolineae bacterium; assembly: GCA_028284565.1. The sequence continues at coordinate 16,755 of JANQRM010000340.1, forward strand.
CTTAGTGAGTCACCCGTCGGTTTCATAACAAGGGGATGGTTCAAGTCAATGAACAAAATACCGTATGCACAAAGTGTCATGATCGTATGGGATATAGCCGCTGGTGAAGCAGTAGTCGCCAATTCTCAAGAGATTGAACCTGTTCATTTCCTTCTGGCACTAACGAAGGTTTGTGACTTGGACTGGAATCAATTCTTCATGGCACAACCTAATATACCCGCGAATCTTCGCTTCGATATCCAAACCGATATACTTAATATTCAAAGAAAGTTCAAGCATATTGGCGTGGAAACGACGACTTTTCGCCGTCGCTTAAGGTCACAGATTGCTAAACCGACAGGTGGTGTCATAGTTCGACAAAAGATGCATCGTAGCTCTGATTCCCGCCAAGTCTTTGAACAGGCAGAAAGACTCGTTACTGAGCAAGGAAGTCTCCAACCTGTTTTGCGACCCTATCATATTCTGCACGCACTCTTTGAAGACAATAATTTGAAATGGACTGGGTTGTTTGGCGAGCACAGTATCGAAGAGATTCTGAACTTGGTCAATGAAGTAGAACCCGTATCTCCAGAAGAGGGTATGCCAACGTTCTTTGATGGGGGTGGTGGATCACCAATGGCAATGGGAGGTGTTCCAGCAAGCGTCTTGTCTCGATATGGGACAGATTTAACCCAAAGTGCACGCGATGGCAAGCTTGATCCCGTGATAGGACGGCGAGATGAGATTCGAAGTTTGGCTCGCATCTTAACTCAACGTCGAAAAAATAATGCCATTCTGGTTGGTGAGTCAGGTGTAGGTAAAACTTGTATTGTGGAGGGACTGGCACAGTGGCTGGTGAGTCCCAAAGCACCTGACGAATTAAAGGAAAAACAAATTGTCTCGATTACAATGTCGGAGATGTTAGCAGGGACGAAATATCGTGGAGAATTCGAAGAACGCCTCGAAAGTATGCTACGTGAAGCTGCCTCAAATGATAATCTGATTCTATTTATAGATGAAATCCATACAATTCTTGGCGCAGGCGGAGAAGGTGCGAGCAATGCCGCTAATATCCTCAAGCCTGCTCTCGCACGAGGTGAACTAAATTGCCTCGGTGCGACAACCGTGGAAGAATATCGTCGTTATATTGAAGAAGATCAAGCATTAGAACGTCGCTTCCAAGTTATCTGGGTTGATGAGCCAACTCGAGAAGAAACGTTCACTATTCTCGAAGGATTACGCGAGAAATTTGAACAACATCATGGAATGACAATTGATGAAGACGCAATCAATGCTTCGATAGATCTCTCGATACGCTATTTGCCAGACTCGCGATTACCAGATAAAGCAATTGACCTGATTGACCAAGCCTGCTCCAATCAACGAATCGTCTCATTATCTGGATTCGGTGATGCGCAGATGATCACGCATATTGGACGTAAAGAAATCGCATCGGTAGTTGCTCAACGGGCTCGTGTTCCAGTGGAACAGTTAACAGAAGACGAAACCGCGCGTCTGCTTCGGATGGAAGATGCACTTCGAGAACGGGTTATCGGTCAGGATGAAACCATTGGAATTGTTTCGGAAGTTATACGGACAGCACGTGTGGGGTTAAAGAATCAACAGAAGCCAGTGGGTGTCTTCTTATTTGTCGGAGCCACTGGAACGGGTAAAACGGAACTAGTAAAATCCTTAGCTGAGTTCCTCTTTAGTGATGAAAAGAACCTTCTTCGTTTTGATATGTCTGAATATATGGAGAAGCACACAGTTTCGCGCTTAATTGGTGCGCCTCCAGGATACGTTGGCTACCATGAAGAGGGACAATTAACCGGGCAAGTTCGCACCCATCCCTATAGTGTCATCTTGCTCGATGAAATTGAGAAAGCCCATCCGCAAGTATTGGACTTATTTCTACAAGTGTTCGATGAAGGTCAGCTAACAGATGCGCAAGGACAACGGGTGTCCTTCTCTGAAAGTATTATTGTTATGACCTCCAATCTCGGAAGTGAGATCAAACCACCTCAGCGACAACTAGGGTTCAACCTCAGTTACAATTCGCCAGATGATATTGAGCCTGATGAATATCGTCGACAAATTATGCAAACGGTTCGAGCAACCCTTCGTCCTGAATTACTGAATCGTATCCAAAATGTATGCTTTTTCCATCCGTTAAGCCGTGAGGCGGTGCGCCAGATTATCGGCAAAATTGTCGCTCGAATGCATGCAGGTTTGCAAGAGTGGCGTGTGTCTATTGAACTCGACGAATCTATTTATGATTTACTGATGGAACAGGGGTATGATGCGCGCTATGGCGCGCGGGAAATGGAACGTGCGATTGAACGTTTAATTGTTCAACCACTTGGTAAAGCACTACTAGAACGGCGTTTTTCGGCAGGGTCTGTAATTGGTATTAGCTTCCGTGATAGCGATGTCATTCTGGAAGATTTAGGTAAGACGAGGGGAATTGTCTCAGAGTAAGTAATTACTCTGTGTTGTCACTGATCGAACAACATACATTGTCATCTAAATATTTTTTGGGGGACAGGCGAGATGTCTGGAAAAGTTAAGTTGTCAGTCAGCAGTAGGGGATGGGAAACGAAGGATATTGTGTTTGATCAACATGACACACTCCTATTTGGAAGAATGCCCGACTGCCATATTTGTTTACCTCGTGATCCAAAAGTATCCCGACACCATTTTATTTTAGAGGTCAACCCACCAGATGCCCGAATTCGTGACTTGGGAAGCTTAAATGGAACTTACATAAACGGGGTGAAGTATGGTGGACGCGCTCTCCAAGCGACACCTGACCAAGCCGCTCAACATCGTTACCCAGAGGTTAATCTTCGTAACGGCGATGTAATTACCGTTGGGGATACAACCATGCGACTGGTTGTTGAAGCGAACCAGGTGGATCATGAATCGATTCGTTGTCAAGACTGTGGCAAAGACGTAGGCTCAGAGGTTGCATCCGCTCGGCAAGGTGATTATATCTGTCAAAGTTGCCAAGAAAAACAGAAAAATGATCCGATCTTGTTATTGAAGAATTTAATTCGGAATAGTCGTCAACGGAAGCGTCCTAACGCCTTGCAAATACCCGATTTCGATATCGAGAGTAAGTTAGGTGAAGGCGGAATGGGAGCCGTTTATCTCGCTCGTCATCGCCCCTCAGGTCAATATGTTGCCTTAAAAATCTTGTTATCTCAAGTTGCTGTTGATGACGAATCGCGCAAACTCTTCATGAGAGAAGTTGATACAACCCGAGCCTTAAGGCATAAGAACATTGTGGAATTTTTTGATCAAGGCTCAGCTGGTGGCATTTTTTATTTCCTGCTGGAATATTGTGATAAGGGTAGTGTCCAAGACCTGATGGATTACCGTGGCGGAACATTGAGCTTAGATGAAGCTATTCCCATCATTTCTCAAACCTTAGAAGGATTAGCATATATTCATGCCAATGACTTTGTTCATCGTGATCTGAAACCGCATAATATACTGCTAAAGCGTGAGGGAAACTATGCAACTGCAAAAGTGGCTGATATGGGACTCTCTAAGAACTTCACCCAAGCTGGGCTCAGTGGCTTAACGGCAACAGGCAGTTTTGGTGGCTCTCTGGTTTTCATGCCACGCGAACAACTGACAAATTTTAAACGGTCGCGTCCAGTAAGTGATGTCTGGGCGATTGGAGCAACTTTCTACAATATGATTACGGGTACATTCCCGCGCGAATACACGACTGGTCAGGATCCGATTGATATGATTTTGAATCAAACAGCAGTTCCTATACGTCAAAGAAATCCCCAGATTCCTTCGAGAATAGCCGATATTATTGACCGTTCATTGACCAATGATGTCCAACAGCGTTACCAAAATGGTCAAGAGATGTTAAATGCACTGAGAAGTGTCGTATAGGGGACAACAATATGGATGAGATGGTTCAACCCCTCAGCTTGCTAGAGGCACACGCGAGTTCAGTGGGATTAAAACGTGAGCATAATGAAGACAATTATTTTGTGTCTGTCGAAGATGGTCTCTTTATCGTTGCTGATGGCATGGGGGGTAGCCAAGGCGGCGAGGTTGCATCACAGGTGATTGTAGATGTCTTGCCCGGTCTAATTGGTCAGCACCTCAATCAAGCAAAGCCAGAAACCACTGAAGAAATTGAACAAATAATGCTCGATTCAATTGTGGAACTCAGCCATCATATACATGAAGAAAGCAATCAGAATCCTGAACTAAAGGGCATGGGAGCGACAATTGTTGTTGCACTACTAAGGGGAAACCAAGCCCACTTGGCACACATGGGAGACAGTCGTATCTACCTATTCCGTGATGAGAAGTTGGAACTGTTGACGCAAGATCATTCTCTCGTCACATTGCTAATTCGGCATGGGGAGATTACACCAGAAGAGGCGGCTAGTCATCCAGCAAGAGGAAAGCTATCACGTTATGTTGGGATGGAAGGTACAGTGTTTCCAGATGTCCAAACCATCACCCTGCAAAAAGATGACAGCTTGCTAATGTGTACAGATGGTTTATCAGGACAGGTTCCAGATGAAGAAATCACACAAATTTTACTCAAGAACAAAGACTTAAAAGGGGCGTGTCGTGCGTTAAATGGTTCAGCTAATGCGGCGGGAGGAAAAGATAATGTGACAACGATACTACTCAAAATGGAGTAGCATTGCCTTATCAATTTCAATTATAGGGCTGAAGGGGTACCAGCAGACATCAATCAAATGCTAAGGTGCTATCGACAAGCAGTTTTTACAAAGTTATCGATTCATGATGATATGGGGGTCCATATGCCAAAAATTTCACGTCCGACAAAACCACTTGCAGA
>JANQRM010000344.1 GCA_028284565.1 Anaerolineae bacterium
TTGGGCGATGCGTTTGAGAGGCGTTTTTTGTTTTTGTTCTTCCAAGATGGAGGGATCCATCTTTTTGGCATATTCACCCTCTACCCATCCCGGCGCAACCGAAACCACACGAATCTCAGGAGCTAATGCCCGAGCAAGCGAACGACTCATGGAATCCATTGCGGCTTTTGAAGCACAATAGGCGACATTACTGCCAACGCCTGTGCGTCCAGCAATTGAGGAGATGTTGACGATTAATCCACCATCATCTGCCATCAATAAGGATTTTAAAGCGCGCACTGAGGCAAATGCCCCCCGCCAATTTATCCGAAAAATCTGGTCAATCAACTCATCATCCAGCCCATCGAGGTCATCATGTGCAACCGGACGGGTAATACCCGCGTTATTAACAAGAATGTCTAATCGTCCGTAACGCTCTTGAATTTGTTTGGCAAGTTGGCTTTGTGCTTGGCTATCATCGACAGGGGTTTGAATCACCAGATGATTATCACCTGCGAGGGAGTCAGCAACTGCTTGTGTTTGGTCTTTGCTTTTGCGATATGTCAATACAATATGTGCGCCTGCGTCAGCTAGGCCACGACAGATTGCTGAACCGATGCCGCCACCCGCACCCGTCACAACCGCAACTTTGCCCTGTAATGATATGGTTGTCATTGACTAATTCCTTTAGCAAGTGGAGTGAATTAATGCCCCGACAGCATGGCTTTCACACAGTTCATTGTACTTTTTCACCACTTCTTCCGTCTGCAAAGCATGTACCCCATTCAAAATGAGTAATTTTGGGTGAACGGTTCATCTTGCTGTTATCTATGCCACAAACGTTTGCTAGCGATTTCTGCCCCTTGTGCCAGAGATTCGAGCTTTGCATAAGCAATATCAGGGTGGACTTTGCCGAAGCCTGCAAATGTTCCAAAACCACAATCTGTTCCAGCAATGACTCGTTCTCGCCCGACGATATTGGCAAATTTTGCAATACGTTCTGCTATCAATTCCGGATGTTCGATGAAATTGGTGGTGGTATCGAGTACCCCCGGAATCAAGATTTTATCCTCTGGAATGTCAGCGTTTGCCCAGACTTTCCACTCGTGAGAATGACGGGGATTTGCCGATTCAAATTGGATGGCAGACGGTTTTGCTTTAAGCACAACATTGATGATATTTTCGAGCGGGACATCATGGTGATGTGGTCCTTCATAATTCCCCCAACAAAGGTGCATCCGTACACGGTCTGCTGGCACGTCGCTTAGAGCTTCATTCAGAGCTTCAATTTGTTGTTCGGCATGTTTCAAGAATGTGGCTTCATCCTCATCTCGAAAACGAATATGTCGTCCCATCGCCAAATCCGGACAATCGACCTGTAAGAGCAAACCTGCGTCCGTAATCATCTGGTATTCAACCTTCATGACAGCCGTGAGAGCATCCAGATAATCTTCCGTTGAGGTGTAATACTCATTTGGCTGGAAGACGGTAATGACCCCCGGTGAGGCGGCGTTCATAAAGGCTTCTGTTGCACCAACTGCATCACTTGCCGATTTTAGATTGGCGATGTCTTTTTCTAGCGGAGTATAGTCTTTGATAGTGATTTCACTACGGACGACTGGGCGATGATATTTGGGTGTACCGCCTTCACTAGCGATTCGGTCACGGTAATTGGGGTAATCATCAAGGTCTTTTGGAGTTGCACGCGGCGCATCTGCGATTTCAAACCCTGTGAGACGATGACGCATATAGGTCGCGTAGCTGATTTTGCTCATCTCACCATCACTGATGATGTCCACGCCTGCTTTAACTTGCTTCTCCGCTACTTCACGGACAGCGCGAGTCATCACTTCATCAAATTCTTCGAGGCTGACCAATTCATCTCGGTCTTGGGCAAACAGTTGATCGACCACATATTGAGGACGAGGCATACTGCCAACATGCGTGGTTAGGATACGCTCTGTGCTTTGCTTCACCTAAAATCTCCTACTAACTTTCAATAATCATACAGCAGATGTTCTTCTCATCGAGCACCTGCTTGATGTATCTGTCTATTCGTCGCTGGTTTCTTCGGTTGCCTCTGCGTCTGGAGCTTCATCTGTTGCTTCAATATCGGGTGCTTCCTGAGTCGTTTCAACATCCGGCTGTGAAGCCAATACAGCTTCTTCTGCCAAGCCAAATTGACGTTGGAGTTCATCCCGAATGGCAGGTAAATCGCCAAAGTCGAGTCCGACAAAACCGATACGGTCTAGCGCATTGAAGTTCTCATCACTGAAAGCTGTCCAGAGAACGGATTGCACCGTGATATTGGCGAGAGCATTTTGTGTCAGCAACCATTCTGTTGATTGGACATAGGGGTAGCTTCCGTCCTCAATCGAATCTTCAGAGGGAGCTACACAGCCGTTGCCACTATCGACAGCGACCAATTGGATGTTGGCTTGCTCATTGTCGAGGACTCGTAGATACTCTCTCCAGCTCATAAAGGTCAAAGCACCATCTACATTGGCAGTTGCCGCCGCCCGATAAAGTGGGTCAGTATCTTGTTCCGTATCAACACGCATTGGCATAACGGTTCCACTGAAGGGTATCAACAATAAATCGGACAACAAACTGCTGGATAAAGGAGCAAAGAGTGTCAATCCTGTATCTGGAAAGTCACTACTGACATCTGACCATGTTTCAGCGACCTCTGTACCGCTGCTCCACAAGGTTGAGACTTGTTCGGTAGTCAGACACGCTGAGTAATCATTGCCTGCATTCGAGAGAAGCACGGTTGCTTGATTACCAATTGCAAATGTAATAGAAACAATGTCGTTGGCTTCACAGCTTTCGAGGTCAGCTTCAGTCACTGTGCTATTAGTAATTACAATATCGAGTTCGCCATTGCAGAAACGGCGTAATCCAGCAACTTGTCCTTCGATGCTTACGTCTATCGTGACATTGGGTTGTGTGCTGGAAAAACTCGTAGCAATCGTTTCGATGAATGTGCTTGTCGTTGGGCTTCCGCCCACGGTGACTTGCCCAGCAAGGTTTGGCGGAACGATGAAATCCGCAGTCCCTTGACTGAACGGGCGCCCGTCATCTTCACCACTGAGAACCAGTTGATTGGCTTCAAGGGCTTCATCGGTGACTGGGCTAAAGCCATCTTCTGCAATGACATCTGACCCATCGTTGCTTGTGACAAACTCTAAGAAAGATCGCAAGTCCGTATTGGCTTCAAGTTGGCTATTATTCACATAGATAAACAAGCGTGAGGAGACATCATAGAGACGATTTTCTACATTCGCGGGGGATGGTGCAGAACAGCCCGTTGCGCTACCTGTATTGACATCCAAGATTTGGATACTATTTGCATTCACAGCGGATTCATAATCGACAACACCTAAAGCCCCGACGGTTTCACGAACTGCATCCAGAATGTCATCCGTATCAGCTTCAATGATGTCTGCGCGTAAACTGTCACCATTGATGAGTTGGTCAAGAATGGCGAAGTTGAGCGTGTCTTGAGCTGTGATATATAAACTGAGTTCAGTTGGCTCACTATCTTCCTCACCAGCTGGATACACATCTTCCCATGATCTGATGACACCCATTGCACTTGGACTAAAAATGGTATTCAGGTCGGCAATAGCAAGGCATTCCGTAAAAGTTGCATCTGGATGACCTACAAAAGCCAGAATATGATGCCCAATCAGCAATTCAGAGTAAGCTACGTCATTAGTCGTACAAGTTACATCTTCCTCAACCGAAATGGGACGAGTGCTTGCGACGAGAGATGCTGTCCCATCGCACAATTGAGCAAAGCCGTTTCGCGTTCCCGTGACGGTAACACTCAGCTCGGTTTCATTGGCTTCTGCAAGAGATTCAACAACGGGTATAACAATGCCTGAACCGACAACGGAAATAGTATCATCTTGGGCAAAGAAAATATTCAATGGAATAGAAAAAAGCGCAATAAGGATCATCACCCTAATACAGCGCAAGAGGTGATTCATGGTAGGATGCTCCTAGCGATGGATAGACTAGTTGATTGAACCCAGCGATTGTACAATTGTGAACGTAATTGTAAAGTCACACTTTAAGATTGGATATCAGACCTTTTTTATGTTACCTGAATCGCAAACCGTCTATGAGATGTTGGGCGGGGATGAACTATTTCAGCTATTGGTCGATGAATTCTATCGTCGAGTGGAATCTGATCCCGTGTTACGTCCGATGTTTCCTGATGACTTGGAACCCGGCAAGTATTGGCAATTTCTCTTCTTAACTCAATTCTTTGGCGGTCCACCTCGATATATGATGGAGAGAGGGCATCCACGTTTGCGAATGCGTCATTTTCCCTTTCAAATTGACCAAGAAGCACGTGACCATTGGCTTGAGCATATGTTGAATGCGATTGATGTGGTGAAAATACCTGAACCAGCACGAGGAATTATGCGACAGTATTTTGAACGAAGTTCGACGTTTCTCATCAATCAATATCCCAACGAGGACACTAATGACGGATAAGCGAAATTTATCACTAGGCGATAAATTAGTTAATCAACCGAGATTGCGACGAATTTTGTTGACGGCTTTAATTGCCTTGATGATAACTTTAGTGGTTTCTCCACTGGTTGATATTGTCTATTTGCGTTTCTTATTCACACCAGAATCGGTGATTGTGCCATCCTTAGTCACTGCAACAGTAGGGCTGATGGTTTATTTTGTTGGCTGGCAATTGCTGGTTGGGGCATCTGGTAGTGTGTTAAGTGTGACTATTAAAACATGGCTCTATTTGTTGGCAGGACTCGTTGCGACGGTTATTGTCATCATTTTACTTATTCAAGGACTGATTATTCTGAATCAACCAACTTAAGGACGAGGGACTAGAAATTATGAATCGACTACAAAAAGCACTGTTCTTATTACTCATTATGCTTATGACAGCTTGTGCCAACGAACCATCGTTGCCAACGTTAGTCCCAACATCGACACCTGAACCTGCAACAGCCGAACCGCAAGAAGCGGTGGCAACTGAAACCCCTTTTGAACGTCCGACATTTCCACCGACATGGACGTTTACACCAGAGATTCCAACAGAAACACCGACGTTTACACCCACTGATGCATCGACAATTGAGCCAACTTCGCAAGTGCAAACCGTTGCGCCAGTATGTGAGACTTTTGCCGCGAATGCTGATGTGTCACAGCGAGAATTCCAGTTAGGTACAGCACCTTTGGTTGCTTGGACACCAGTTACTGGGGCAGTGCAGTATCGTGTGTTCTTGTACGATAGCTTGGGTGGCTTGTTGCGAGATGACATTTATGTGGCAGAGACACAGTTTGCTTTTGGTACAACCGAATTTGAATCCGGTGAGACTTATATCTGGAGTGCATATCCAATCGATAGCAATGGTGACCAGATGTGTTTTGAGCGTGGATTGGAGTTGATTCCACAATAATTGAATTGCCTGTTAAATCGGTTTTTCAAGAGGAGAAAAACAGGCAGAACAGGCAAATTGACTAAATTCGTACCAACTTCTAACATTCAACATACAAGCTCTACTTCGGTAGGGTCTTTTCTTTGTCTGTGTAGAGATAGGTTTCAAAGGCTTCGGCTGTCCATGGGAGGGCAGGTTTGAAGAAATGCTCGAAAATGGCATGGGCATAAACCCGAATCTCATATTGGGCATCCTGTGCCATGCGTAAGCGCAAGAAGTGCATTAAATTGTGAGCATCGACCTTCATAACCCAAGTGTAATAGACACTAAATCCCGGTAAGAAGAGGCGGGCAAGTTCTTTGGCGACTCCTTTTTGCAAAGCATCTTCATAGTGTTGGTAGCATTTTTCATAAGTCTCTATGAGATTCTGTGTCAGTTTTTGACTGGTTGCTTCATCAACCTCACCTTCACTGGCTTGCTTGTTATCGGACGATTGCATCCGCCAAACATCGGGAATATAAAAGTCATTTTCATCAAAGGGCGTATAGCGACCCGATTGAGCATTGTAGTTCCAAACACGATGTCGCACCCATTGCCACCAAACAATCAAAGGCGCGCGACAACGGAATTTGAACTCGACCATTTCAAAGGGGCTGGTGTGTCGGTTACGAAGGAGATAGAAGAGCAGTTTTTTATCACGTTCTGCGCCTTTACTTTCGCCTAAGAAGCTGACACGGGCGGCGTTGACAATCGCTAGGTCTCCCGATATGTCTGTATTAGGATGAGGCATAAGGTCAATAAGTTCAATCCAGCCTTTATCCAGCAGTTCAATACGCTTGCCAATGGGGTTGTCTGGCATATAGTTTCTCCTCATAAGGATGGGCAATCAATGCTGTTAAGTATAGCGCGTTGGGTTGATAAGACTCTGTTGCAAAGTTTGGATTAGGTTAGGGTTGGGAGAAATAACCGAGTGCCAGTCGAATGCGTTCTTGGACATCCTCTGGTGCGTCGGATGGAAGCGACTGAATAGCTGTTTGTGCCTCAACGATACTATAGCCCAAACCTGTGAGGGCATCCATGACATCGGCATTGATATTGCTGAAACTGTCTTCACCCACAGGTAAGGCATCTAAGCCCACCGCGATCTTATCTTTGAGTTCGAGCAATATTTTCTGGGCAGTCTTCTTTCCTATACCGGGTACGCGGGTCAATATCTCAGACCGTTCACTCATGACCGCACTACGAATATTATCAATACTCAAGGTGCTAAGTATCATGATGGCGAGTTTAGGCCCGACACCATTAATCTTGATGAATGTATCGAAGAGGTCGCGTTCTTGTTCTGTGGCGAAACCATAGAGTGACAGCGAATCCTCACGAACTATCAATCGGGTCTGTAAGTAGGCACGCTCACCTGAAAGCCGTTCAATGGTCGTGCGGGGTGCAAAGACTTCGACACCGATACCGCCCACTACAATCACCAGATAATTATCACCTAGATGTGCAATATATCCTTCGATACTGGCAATCATGTTTGAATAACTTTCTTAGACCAAATCTAAGCCATGAAAATGACGGCTCTGTAAATCGGTAATGGCAACGGCTAAGGCATCGGCGGCATCATCAGGGCGCGGAATTTTTTCTAGTCCCAAGAGGAGACGAGTCATTTCTTGCATTTGTGGCTTTTTTGCTCCACCGTATCCTGAAACAGCCTGTTTGACTTGATTGGGCTTGTATTCCGCAATAGTCAAGCCAGCTTTTTGGAGGGCAAGCAGGATGACTCCGCGACCTTGTGCTACCGTAATCGCAGTGGTGACATTACGAGCGAAGAACATTTCTTCAACCGCACAACGGTCTGGTTGATGGGTTTCAATCACTAGAGTCAATTCATCATAAATGGTTTGAAGACGTTCAGGCATAGGTGTTTTGGCAGGGGTTTTTATCACCCCGTAATTAATAGCGCGTAATGACCCATCATTGAGTTCTTCCACCACGCCATAGCCAACAATTGCTGTGCCAGGGTCAATACCAAGTGAAATCATGAACCGGACTCGAAAGCTGAGACAACATCATCATTGATTTGGAGATTGGTGGCGACTGTCTGAACATCGTCGAGTTCTTCCAGCATTTCAAGTAGGCGCATGTTTTGGAGAGCTTTGGAGTTTTCGACTTCTGCTTCATTTTGTGGAAACCAACGTAGTTCGGATTCGTCGATTTCATAGCCTGCTTCGTTAAGTGTTTGCTCTACTGAACCAAAGGCTTCGCGGGGTGTATAGACCGTGATAATCCCATCTTCATCGACCACATCTTCAGCTCCGGCTTCGGCGGCTTCGAGGAAGACCTCATCAAAATCATTTTCTTCGCCCTTGAGTGTGATATAGCCTTTGTGGTCGAATTGCCAAGCAACAGCTCCACTGGTTGCCAGATTGCCTCCATGTTTGCTAAAGGCATGTTTTACTTCTGCTAAGGCGCGGTTTTTATTATCTGTCATTACCTCAACGATAAACGCGATTCCATCTGGACCGTAACCTTCATAGCGGAGTTCCTCTACGTCGCCACCTTCGAGTTCGCCTGTCCCCTTTTTGATGGCGCGCTCGATATTGTCTTTGGGCATGTTAGCGGTTTTGGCTTTGGCAACAGCGAGTTTGAGTTTTGGGTTGCTATCCTCGTCACCGCCACCTTCTCGTGCAGCAATCATAATGTCGCGCCCAAGACGAGTGAACATCTTGCCCCGCTTTGCGTCTTCCGCCCCTTTTTTCCGCTTAATCGTTGACCACTTACTATGACCGGACATCGATTCCTCGACTCCTTGCTTTCTGCTTAACAATGAATTTGTTCGTATTATACGTATAATTTAGGCGACAAGATAGATGGGGGGTGTTATAATCCGCCCGCCTTATTGTGTAACATAGGACGATACTTGGCTTCAGAATCGATACCGGTTTATGAATCCCGTGTTTCGCCAGAACGCTTGGCATGGAGTGTGGTCTTGCTGGCGTTTGGCGTATTTTGCCTTGTTGTTTTGGTCACAACGGTAGGGATTTATACCTTTCTCTTTGAATCGACTGTCTCTTTACAGACGACACTTAAGGTCTCACGCGGAACCGTTGGGGTGACAAACACTGATTTGGGCTCGTTCTTTATACGTGACCAAAATGATATAACTGGGCGAATTGTGACAGTTAGCACCGACCAGCAATCGCAAGGAACGATACTTTTTTTTGATTCCACAGTTGAACCTACTGAGATTTATGCGATTTTGACCTTGCGGGGGGATACCTCGTTGCGTATCAACGAAGCCTCGCAGCCTCGCTTTGAATGGAGCAATCGTAATAACCAAATTGAAATTGAAGGCTTTCGCGGAACGCTCGACATTCTGATTACGGGTGCAGAAGCACAAGTTTTCCCTATGCGAATTGCCACAGAGACAGGAGCATCTATTAATTTCCAACAAAATGGACATTATGTCGTTTCGGCGACAGAAGACATCGTTTCAGCCGTCACACGCGCTGGGGTGGCTATTCTACTTGATAGTGATTTGCGAAATAACGTCTATATACCAGAGAAACAAACAGGTGTATTGAATGTGTCATCCAGTGAGATTCGCTTAGAGACGGAAGATGGCAATATCATCCAAAATGGGTTGTTTAGCTTAATGGAGGATGTGCCTCATAATGGCGACTCCCCTCGACTCCCGCTGGGATGGGGGTGTCAGACTGCGCTTGAACTTCCTCGTGGGACATTTACGATGGATACCCTTGATGGTTTGCCTGCTTTGCGTTTGGTGCGGAGTCGGGCAACAGCCAACGGTGAAACACGATGTATCCAACCCATGCCGGACGATGGAGTAGATGTTACACAATTCGACAGTTTAAAAATTTCTACTACGTTCTTAATCAATTATCAATCATTGAGTAAATGTGGAACACTCGCCAGTGAATGTCCGTTGATGCTTGTCATGCGCTATATAGATACAGATGGGATTGACCGCACATGGATTACAGGCTTTTATTATGCAGATAATCCTCAACTCAGTTATCCGCCTCGTTGTGTGACCTGTGATTTCCAACCGCAAGATCATCAGCGCATTAGCGAAAAGGCATGGTACACCTACGAATCGGACAATCTTTTTAATGTTTTACCCGTTGACCGTCGCCCAGCAACTATTCAAAGTATCGAATTTTATGCCTCTGGACATGAGTATGATGTCTTTATCAGCGAGATGGCAGTGCTGACGGATACCTTACCGGGTTAAAACGCAAACCCCAACTCTCGAAGCGACACCCAATCATTTTTTGCGATAATGAGATGGTCGATCAATTGGATATCTAGTAATTGTCCTGCAGAGGCAAGCATGCGGGTGAGTTCGATGTCTTCTGGAGATGGGGATGGGTCGCCGGAAGGATGATTATGTGCCAAGATAATTGCGGGGCAATTGCGGATGATCGCTTCTCGATAGATTTCGGCGGTTCGGACAACGGAGGCGTTGACTGTGCCTTTATATATCGTGGGGATAGCAAGTACCTCTCGATTGGTGTTCAGCAAAATCACACGAACAGTTTCTTGAGTAAGGTTGCCCATATCGTGCAACAGACGGACGGCATCGTCTGCATGTTGAATACGATGGCTGGTCTCTTCAGTTACTAATGAGAGTCGCTTGGCTAGTTCAATGGTGGCGATAATTTGCGCGATTTTTGCTTTGCCCAAGCCATGAATTTGCTCTAATTCTCCAACTGTTACTTGTGATAATCCATTGAGGCCGCCTCGAAAAGAGAAGATACGTTCAGCTAAATGAAGTACATTTTCTTTTTTTGTACCGGTGCCTAACAGAATCGCAAGCAGTTCCGCAGAGGATAAGGCTTCTGCGCCCAGTTTAAAGAGCCGTTCTCGTGGACGTTCTTCATTGGGCATTGATTGCATCGAGAGTGGTTTTGTCATGAGCAAGATTCTTTTTGATATGATACCACGTTGAACCGAACTCTATTTTGCATGGTTTTTGACAGCCTGTTATACTGACAGCGACTTTTGAGGAATGAAATAGGTGATGATTTAATGGTCATTGATGAAAATGTTGTTTTAGGAATCTTGATTTATCTCGGTGTGATAGGGGCAACGTTCTGGTTGGCGTTGATCATCTGGGCATATCGGGATATGCGCGCGCGGTCTCGTGATGGGCTGGCGCAAATTCTAGTCGGTGTGATGGTGGTTGTGCTGAATATACCGGGGGTGTTCATCTATCTTCTCTTGCGACCCCGTGAGACACTCTCCGAAGCCTATGAACGCTCTCTCGAAGAAGAAGCTCTGTTGCAAGAAATCGAAGAAAAACCAAGTTGTCCGGGATGCAGTCAGCGTGTTCATGAGAATTGGCAAGCCTGCCCCCATTGTCACACCCGCCTGAAGAAAGGCTGTATTAATTGTCAGCATATGTTGGAATTGTCGTGGAACTTGTGTCCACATTGTGCGACACCACAGCACATCCCAACTGAGCATGTTGTCACGGCATCACGGCATGTTCAGCAACAACCGATTGCTGTTAGTGAACCCCCTGAGATTCCGCAACAGTGGTTATCAAATAATGATGTAGTTCAGACAGCGCCTCGTTCCGACATTGAATTTTTGGATGAGGATTATTAATCTAACTCTGGAATTTCGTTATCCTCTCCAACTGTGTGAATCTTCAATAGGTTGGTTTGTCCAGCAACACCAAAGGGTACACCTGCGATAACAATAAGTTTATCATCGCGATCAACCAGCTTTTTCGCATATGCGGCTTGAACAATTGTTTTTAGCATCGCATCAATCGTATTAAATCCTTCAATCAATAAAGGGATTACTCCCCATACCAATGCCATTTTGCGGTAGGTAATGACATTTGGTGTCATACAGAGTATGGGGGTGCGTGGGCGTTCTCTCGCAACTCTTTGCGTCGTGTAACCAGACATAGTCGTGGTAACAATTGCACGAGGTCGTATTTGGTCTGCGATTTGAACAGTTGCTTGGCTTAGTGCGTTGGCATCACCATCTCTCTCTGTTGACTCGGGCGGATCGACGTGAGTGAATTGATGCCCTTGTTGATTTGCCCAAAGATATTCCTCTGCGATATTGGCAATCCTAGCCATAGTTTCAACAGAGCGTACGGGAAACTTACCAGCGGCACTCTCGGCACTCAGCATGACTGCATCAGTTCCGTCGATAATGGCATTAAAAACATCGCTTGCCTCTGCACGGGTGGGGCGGGGTTTGCCTGTCATGGACTCGAGCATTTGAGTGGCTGTAATCACAGGCTTCCCGGCATCATTGCACATGCGGATGATCCGTTTCTGCTGGACAGGAACCTCTTCAGTGAAAATCTCAACTCCTAAATCTCCACGAGCGACCATAATACCTTCGCACAATTC
>JANQRM010000355.1 GCA_028284565.1 Anaerolineae bacterium
CGAAGGAATAGTATTATATTATTTCAATAAACTCCGCAGTAGATTTTTCCAGCGCGTATTATCAATCTCCCAGCAAACGGTGACTTTGACTCCACTGGCACGGGCGGATGTCCATGTCGCTTTATTTTGTGGGTCGGCAGACACATCCAAGCGGTCGACGACAGTCATGCCACGGGTTAGGTCACTTTGAGTCTCCACATCAACATAATGGTCGCTCTTGCGTGTACAGATGGTTGGATCAATTGCGACTGCCATAGCGACGGGGTCGGGGAGAGCTAAGGCGCGTTGTCCGGTTTGAATGCGAAAGGCTTCAATGGCGGTTTCGTTGCAATCAATCGTGAAATGTGCGAGGGGCGTGTCGATTTGACGAATTTCTGCTATCTCATCGAAATTGAGTGCGTAGTCATTGATGGACAATTCCCAACCGACCATCTCGACCTTCATGCCCGAATGGAAGACGATACGTGCCGCTTCGGGGTCACACCAGATGTTAAACTCTGCGGCTGGAGACACATTCCCATAAGTACATGCCGCCCCACCCATCACGACACAACGGGAGACATTCTGCACAATCTCTGGCGCGCGACGGATAGCTAAGGCGACGTTGGTCAAGGGAGCCAATGTCACCAAAACCACGCCGGGATTGGCTTGTATCATCGAAATGAGTTGATCGACTGCGTGTCCGTCTGCAGGTTGGCGTGTGGGAATATAAACATCGCCTTGATCGCCCAAACCATCTTTACCATGGAAATATTCAGCATGGAACACTTCTCGTAAAAGGGGGCGGTCTGAGCCTTTGTAGACGGGGGTATCCACGTTGCATAGCTCGGTCACATACAACGCATTTTTTGTGCATTGCGCCACTGGGACGTTGCCTGACACGGTTGTAATACCTACGACATCAATATCTGGATGTTGAAATGCCATCAACAAGGCAACCGCGTCGTCGGAAGCAGTATCGGTGTCGATTATCATTTTCGTGGACATGAGAGTAATCCTCAATGTATGTAGGTAGCCATCGCGCCCTGTATTCCTGTATTATGGATGGTTTATCGACAATTGTCCACAAACCGACAGTGCCTGATTTGGCGATACGGCAGGATGGGACATTCAAACCAATCTCCAACCCTCGTTAATGCCAACAAATGCGTTCGATGCTACAATAAATTTATGATGGCATAGCATGATGGACGATGAAACGATGGATAGGCTCGAAATTGAAAACGCCACTGCCTATTATGATGCAGATTCTAAACTCATATGGATTCAGTATTCGGGTGCATTGGGTGGGCAAGTGACCGTGGATGTTTATCAGTGGATAGGCAAATTGGTTGAAGAAATCGGCGTGGAAGCGGTGCGGGGTGAGATATTTGACTTCCGAAATGTGACGACCTTTATGCCCGATAACCTGATGGAGGCACGGCGCAAAAGTCGAGGCTTTAATTTGCGGAATGATATTAGCCATCTTCCCGTTGCTATGGTGATCGGAACCGCTTATCATGAAGAAATCTTGCGGGGTCCTATGCAGAATCCCCCAGAAAATGTCCGCAAGACGATTGTCTACTCCGAAGAAGAAGCCATTCGCTTCATTGAGGACTGGCATACTGCCAACGCTCAAGAAGACTAATTATGGATGTTGTTGAGCAGGTCTCTAGTCCTGAGTTTTCGCTGTACCTTGCTTATATTGTCCAAGCAACCCTCATCTTGTTTTTTGTCGTTTCGCCCATTGTCGGGATGTTCATGCACCGTGCCATCGCCCAGACGAGTACCATGGTGTTGGTGGTTTGTGTCTGCTTTTTGGTCGCCGATGTAGGAGCCTTTGCCTTGTTCTTTGGGATTCGTGCCATTGCAGATGAGAGCATAATCGGGGATGTCCCCTTAGGGATTATGAGCATTATGGCATCGGGTGCGGTGGGAATTTTGTTGGGACGCTACATTAGCTGGCATTATCGTGCGGGTGGGAAGCCATCTTATCTCAAAGATGTCGATGAAATGGAATTTTTGTCACCGGTCGATCGTCGGCGCAAGCAACATATGAAACGACGTAAACGTTCCTAGTCATCAATAAACATAGACAATTATTACAAAAATTGCTTTTATACTATATGAGAACGGGCTTTGTTTAGGGTCGAATGGATGAGCAAGCTGGAAGACAAGACGGCGTGTGTCTATCGTCTGTTGAATGGTGATATTCATGAATTGCGGTTTGCCGAATCGACACGCCAAACTGTTGATGATTTGTATGACATTCTCGTTGAGACAATTGAACCTAATCTGCCAGACAAACCCTTGCGCTATCTCGTCATCTCCCATCGCTTTGGCGAACCACCACTTGCGTACCTGACCTCCCGTATGCGTCAATTGTATCAGACCTATCCACAGAGTCCGCCTGTGCGTGTGGCGATACTGAGTCGCGGGGGTCCGATGATTAACCTTATCAATGTCATCACGCGCCCCTTCCAAACCCCAACCACACATATCAAAATCTTTCGTCATGGGGAGTATAACGACGCACTATCATGGCTCTTGGAGAGCTAGCCCCTTCCCCGCAGACTCCGTTTTCCGCTACACTAGACACATGACTCAGATAGGTATCATGAGGTGTAAGGATGCATCGTCAGCGTGGACTCGTGGGTCGGCTCAAGCAAGTTTTTAATGACAACCAGTGGCTATATGTGATTGTGGGACTCACCATTGGTTTGTTGTTATCTCCTCTACTCGAACAACTTAGAAGTGACAATATACAACGCTTTATGGAAGGACTCATCCCCGAAGCGGTGGGGATATTCTTTACGGTGGTGTTTTTGGATCGGCTGGATGATTTGCGGGAGCGTCGGCAGGTGCGGGATACCTTGCTCCGTCGGGCGCATAGTCGCTATAACAACACAGCGTTGGAAGCGATTGAAGAGTTGCGGGTGCTGGACTATCTGGATGATGGGTCCCTGAGCCAGAGAAACTTGCGAGGTGCGAATTGGCAGGATGCGAACCTGTATAAGGCGGATTTGCGGGGGACCGATTTGACGAATGCGATTCTGGTGGGTGCAGACCTAGTGGAGGCGAATCTGACGGAAGCGACGGTGACCCATGAACAACTGGCGCAATTGAAAACAATGCACGGGGCGACGATGCCCGATGGCAACCGCTATGATGGACGCTATCGTCTGTCGGGAGATTTTGAGTATGCCCAGCGCGTGGGGGTGAATATTCACTCGGCACAAGACCTTGCCGAATGGTATGGGGTGACGATGAAAGCCTACAACGAAGGGCAACTGTGGGCGGATGACCACCTACCACGCATGCGGAATCGGGGATTGTATGGGTGAACATTCCCTGTAAAACAGGGGCTAACAAACTTATCAGACCGTTAGATTTCAGATAATAGATGTCAGACATCAGATTTTTAGCACTTCAGTGTCTCAGCAATTCAGCTTGCAGGCTTTATGGTAGTGCTTAATGTTCATGTGGTTGGTGATTGGTTTGTTTCTGTTGGTTTTGATTTGTACTGTCGCGCGGACAGTATATGTTTTCGACGGTTGGCAGGCACGTTCCCGTTGTGACAACGGATAAGGTTAGCATTCCGTTTGTGATTTGTTGGTTTTGATTTTTACTGCCGGCAGTAGCAACTGTTTTTCGGCGGTTGGCAAGGGGCTTCCTGCCAGTTCCCGCCACACCTTCGATATTACGTCGGAATTTGGTTTGAATTCGATTTCAGAAGACCGATAATAGACATCAGAACGATAGCTCTTAGCTACAAGGTTTGGTTGTTTGAGTTGTTAAGGTGCAGTCAATTGCTCATCTTCACCAATCAGGGTATCACAAAAGGGGCTGAAAGTGGGATGCAAGTGGCTATGCATTTGGCTATGCATTTTCTAACGAGAATCATACCATTCAGTAGTCAGCGAATGAGCGTAGGGGAAGCGTGGAGGGGCGTGGTGATACTTCCCATATAATAGAGGAAATGATATGAGGTGCGGTGATGATGCGACGGATGTGGTTGGTGATTGGGATTTTGCTGGTGGTGAGCTGGGGGAGTGTGGCGCAGGAGGAAGAACTTACGCCTTATGAGATTGCTTTAGAACGAATTGAAGCGGTGCGACAATCCGAATCTGCCATCGCGCCGGATTTAAATGGTTTAGGGTTAAAAGCGTTGCCTTCTGAAATAGGCGAACTTACGCATGTACGCATCATTGATCTAAAAGACAATGCCCTCACCATGCTCCCATCGGAAATTGGTAATCTGACCAACTTACAAACGTTGCACTTGCCTAGCAATAACCTGAGCGCATTACCAGCAGAGTTTGGCAATCTGACCAACTTACAAACGCTTCACTTATCTGACAATATCTTAACTGAGCTTCCCTCAGAAATCGGACAACTGACCAACTTAACTTGGTTCAACTTAACTCGCAATAGATTGAGTACATTGCCATCAGAGATTGGACACCTGAGTAGCTTAACTTGGCTCTATTTATCTTACAATCAAATAAGTGTGTTACCGTCTGAAATCGGACAGCTGACCAACTTACAAGAACTTACTTTGGGTGGCAATATCCTGAGCGACATACCGTCTGAAATCGGACAGCTGACTAACTTAATTTGGCTCAATTTGGGTGGCAATCAACTCACAGTATTACCCAGTGAACTCGGACAACTCACAAATCTCATGAACCTTTATCTTGATTATAATCAACTCCGTCATCTCCCATCTGAACTGGGACAACTAGAGCGACTCACTGACAGATTGGGTGATTTGGGTTTGGATGAAAATCCTCTTATATCACCTCCTCCAGAAGTGATTGAACAAGGGACACCCGCGATATTGGACTATCTGCGGAATCAGGCATGGTGGCATGTGCAACGGCTGTTAGTGGTGGGCGCGTTGGCAGTGGGTGTGGTGGTGTTGTTTGTGTTGGGAATACGCTGGCGGATGCGGGGTGGGCGAAAGTCGAAGCGGAAACGGGCGTGACCTTACCCATCCATG
>JANQRM010000393.1 GCA_028284565.1 Anaerolineae bacterium
CGACTTTTCTGACGAGGGAATCAATCAAACATGGCAGACAGCGATTGAATTGGCAGAAGTCGCCACGTCAGATGAATTCCGCAAATTGCCTGAACCCCAACCCATCCCTGATGAAGATTTGGACATCTGGGATGAGAACCTCGCTAACATCACGGTTGAACAGAAAATTGAAAAAGCCAAACAAATCGAACAAACGGCATTGAATTATGATGAGCGCATCATCATGACGAACCGTTGCACCTATGGCGATTCCATTACGCATGTGTATCTCGCTAATTCCAAAGGCTTTGTCGGGGAATACGCTCGCACCACGATAACTGGTGTCATCCTTGTGATTGCTGGCGACCTAGAGGGCGATAAGATGAATGCCTTTGGCTTCCAAGCGGCGAATCACTTTGATGAATTTGATAGCCAAAAGATTGGCGAAGATGCGGCACGCAAAGCCCTGAGTATTTTAGGTGGTAAGCCTGTCCCGACACAAAAAGGCACGGTGGTCTTCGATCAAGTTGTGGCGGCACAAGTCATGGGCGCATTGTCGCAGGCGTTGATGGCAGAATCGTGGCAGAAGAATCGCTCCTTTCTCATGGGCAAGATGGGCGAAACCGTCGGCAGTGATAAAGTCACGCTCATGGATAATGGACGTATGAAAGGTGGGCTAGCTTCGGCTCCGTTCGATGGTGAAGGCGTTCCCACTTCGGCGACTCGCTTGATTGATGAAGGCGTACTACAAAACTTGATTTATGATAGTTATAGTGCGGCGCGGGACAATGTCGGTTCGACGGGGAATGCCCAACGTGCTGGACATCGCAGTACGCCCGGTGCAGGACCGAGCAACTTTTATATGCAACCCGGACACAAATCCCGCGAAGAAATCATTAAAGGCGTGGATAAGGGCTTGTATGTCATCAGCGCGATGCAAACAGGCGGAATTAACCCTATCAATGGCGATTGTTCGATGAGTGCCAATGGCTTGTGGATTGAAAACGGCGAGATTGTCGGTCCCGTGAATGGAGTGACGGTAGCGACGACGCTGAATGATTTCCTATCGAATCTGTCCGAAGTGGGCAACGACTTGGCGATGATTCCCTTCTTCGGCAATATCGGTGTACCGACTCTGCGGATTGATGATGTGACAATTGGTGGCGTGGAAGAGGCAGTCAGTTAGGATTGAATCGTCAAGTTGCCAAGAGAAAATGATATATCATCGTAACGAACAATCTCTATTGGTCGGGTAATCGTCAGGTGGGCGTATCGTATTGCCTACGATTCCCGACTACAATAGGGGCATGAGACTCTGGTACTTCCTTAAACGACGCTCATGGAAAGGTAGACTTGCCCTCTTGCTGGCGAGTCTGTTGTTGCTCGCTGGGATTGGCTTCTATAGCTGGATACTCGCCGATTTACCCTCTTTGGATAACTTGGATGCGGGGTTAGCCTTGCCCTCGACGCGCATCTATGACCGTCATGGACGCTTGCTCTATGAGATATTACCGCCGGAACAGGGGCGTAATCATGCTGTTCACTTAAAACAAATTCCCCAAGATTGTCAGAACGCAGTAATTGCCACAGAAGATGCCAATTTCTATCATCATGTGGGCGTGGATGTAGTCGGTTTGGTGCGGGCGTTGTGGATTAACGTTCAAGGTGGAGAGGTCATCGCTGGCGGGAGTACGATTACCCAACAGACAGCGCGCTTGCTCTTGCTCGACCCGCAAAAACGGGGAGAACGCACCCTAGAGCGCAAACTCAAAGAGATGGTTCTCGCACTCCAATTGCAGAATGCTTTTACAAAAGATGAAGTCCTCGCACTCTATTTGAATCAGGTCTACTTTGGCAACTTGGCTTATGGCATCGACGGGGCGGCGCAAGCCTATTTCCACAAATCAGCCCCCGATTTATCGTTGGCGGAATGTGCGATGCTGGCGGGAATCTTGCAAAATCCGATTATCAACGACCCCCTCACGCAATTTGACCGTGCCCAAGAGCGACAGGGCGTGGCGTTACGCCTGATGGTACAGAACGGTTACATCACTCAAGCCGAAGCCGACATTGCCAGCACAGATGAATTGCAATTCGCCTCCATCCCATTCCCCATTGAAGCTCCCCATTTCGTGATGCAAGTGTGGCGCATTTTAGAGCGTGATTATCCCGAAGCCCTACACGCAGGTGGCTTAGAAGTCACCACAACCGTCGATATGGATTGGACGCACGAGGCACAAGCCATCATCAATGAGCAGTTAGACGCACTGAATAATCCTATCTACAGCCACCTGTTGCCTGCGAATGCGAATAATGCCGCGTTGGTAGCAATCGACCCCTTCACGGGACAGGTGCTGACGATGTTGGGCAGTCCCGATTTCTTCGATGAGGAGATTGACGGGGCGGTAAATGCGACACTGTCATATCGTCAGCCGGGGAGTACACTCAAGCCTTTCACCTATGCGGAGGCGATGAACCCCCTGTATCCCGATGCCTACACAGCTGGCATGATGATATTGGACGTAGAGACTCCCTTCATCACACGTCGGTTGGAAAGCTATACGCCTGCGAATTTTGGCTTGGTCGAGCATGGTCCGGTCTCGGTGCGGGAGGCATTGGCATCCTCCTATAACATCCCCCCTGTCGTCGTACTCGATGATATTGGCATGGAACGCTTTGTCAGCTTTATTGGAGATGTTGGCTTGGAGAACTTAGTCGAGAATACGCAAGTCGATTTGTCGATTACGCTAGGTGGTGGAGAAGTCACGCTACTCGATTTGACTCAAGCCTATAGTATCTTCCCCAACGGCGGTTTTGCAGTTGAGTCGAGTTTCATCCTGCATATTGAAGATGCAGAAGGCAATGTGCTGTATGATTGGCAAGCTCCCAACCTGACTGACCGTGTGTTAGATGCACGAGTCGCGTCCATCATCACGGATATATTAAGCGACAATAACGCGCGCATCCCGTCGTTTGGTGCCAACAGTCCCTTGCAGATTGGTCGTCCGGCGGCGGCGAAAACAGGCACGACGACGGATTTCCGTGACAACTGGGTGATGGGCTACACACCGAATCTAGTGGTGGGAGTCTGGGTTGGCAATGCAGATAATACGCCGATGATTGATATTACAGGCGTGAGTGGTGCAGGTCCCATCTATAATCTCTTCATGCGCGAAGTCCTCAAAGGCACACCTGAATTGGATTTCGAAGAAGTCCCCGGATTGACTCGCGTTGAAATCTGCGCGCTCAGCGGCTTGCTCCCCACAGAGGCTTGCCCCCTCACTCGCACCGAAATCTATATCCCCGGCACCGAACCTACTACCGAAGACACCTTCTATCAAGTCTTCACGATTGATGCTCAGACAGGCTTGCTGGCTGATGAAACCACACCAGCAGAACGACGCATCGAACAGACTTTCCTAGTCTTGCCACAGGAGGCGCGCGATTGGGCGATACGCAATGGCATCCGACAACCGCCCATTGGTGCAGAAGCCATCTTGCCCGATG
>JANQRM010000408.1 GCA_028284565.1 Anaerolineae bacterium
GCCGCCACCTGCGACAGATATAATGCACCAAGTACCAGCGCAATAAATATTCCCAATGCACCCAGAGTCGCCGCTTGACTTTGCGGTTGCCAACCACGACGTTTGAGTGCATGTTGTAACCAGTTTTGCTGTGACATCCTTATAGTTTCTCCACGATTCGCAATTTAGCACTGCGACTACGGGGATTCTCGGTGATTTCTGCGTCCTTTGCAACGATGGGTTTGCTTGTGATGAGTTTGACAATGGCAGGCTTGCTCTCGATAGAAGCCATCCCCGGTGGAGAAACAATCTCGGTACTCGCCTCTTTCAAGATGGTTTTCACGATGCGGTCTTCCAAACTATGAAAGCTAATTACAGCCAACCGACCACCTGTACTCAGCAAATCAATCGCACGAGGCAGAACCGTTTCCACCGCTTGCAATTCATCATTCACCGCAATCCGCAGAGCTTGAAACACTTGCGTGGCGGGATGAATGGACTTGCTTTTCTTCGAGCGAGGGAGAGCTTGTTCGATAATCTTAGCTAGACCTTGAGTTGTGGAATGAGGACGCGATTGAACTACAGCTTTCGCCAACCGTCTGCTCTGCCGTTCTTCACCATAGCGATAAAAAATATCCGCGAGGTCTTGCTCATCCCACGTGTTGACGATTTCTTCTGCCGTGATGCCTCCGTTATCCGCATGAAAGCGCATATCCAAAGGTCCCTCATGACGAAAAGCAAAGCCTCGTTCCGGTGTATCGAGTTGCATCGACGACACCCCAAAATCGAGCAAGATGCCATCCACACTATCCCAGCCGAGTCGTTTCGCTTCTTCCTGCATATGAATATAGGAGCGATTCACAATCTGCACTTGGTCAGATACCGCTTTAAGATTATGTTGAGCCAATCCAATCGCCTGTGAATCGACATCCATCCCTAAAATCTGTGGAACACCCTGCTCAATGAGTGCGCCGGTATGCCCTCCTGCGCCGAGCGTACCATCAATCGCCCGTTGCGGGATGCGCCCATCTGGAATCAATGCATTAAGGACTTCATCCAATAAAACAGGAATGTGTGACATCGTTAGAAGCTAAAGGACAAGCGATTATCCGAGTCAGCGAGTGTGCTGGATACCCCATCAAGTGTTAGTCGCCAACGGGACGGTTCCCACAATTCGACAAAGGATTCCATTCCCACTAGCAAAACCTCATCATTCAAGGATGCATAATTGCGGAGGTAACTCGGTATCAAAATGCGTCCCTGTCGATCAAGCGACAATTCGACCACCCCCGAAAAGAGCAAACGACGGAGCGCACGTCCAGTGGGATGGGTGATGGGCATCTCATTAAGTTGTTCGGTGACTGTTTCCCACGTCTCTTGGGGATAAATAACGAGGTTTTGGTCGAGTCCGCGTGTGAGGACTGCGCCGTCTTTCAGCTTGGCACGATAACGGGCGGGGATGATAAACCGACCTTTTTTGTCGAGATGATGTGAAAATTCGCCCCAAAACATGCCGGACCTTTATCGCCTTTGCCTCGCGGAAACACCTCTTGGGAGTATACCACAATATCCCACATACAGTGATAAAAATCCCACATTTTGGTTATTTCGTCCTAATCGTCTCCTTGTCAGGTGGTTTGATATGGTGCTAACTACTGAGGTCATATGCGTTAGAATAGAGCCATATCGTTTCTAATGGGGAGGACATTGAGATGCGATTGATTCTACGATTCACACTGCTACTGAACTTATTACTTTTTTCGACCATAATCATTACCGCACAAGATGAGACAGGCGACTACACGCTCGAACACAACGACCTAGACCGCACCTACTATCTCTATGTGCCATCCAACTATGACCCCGATACCGACCCCATGCCCTTGATCGTCATGTTGCATGGACGCACACAAACCGGACGACGAACCGCCGAGAGCACGGAGTTCGATCGCTTTGCACGCGACAACGGTTTTATCGTGGTTTATCCTGATGGTATTGCGAATCAATGGAATTATCTCAAAGACGTTCCCTTCTTTGCCCTAGATGGTCCCGATGACACCGCCTTCATCCTCGCCTTGATTGATGAATTATCGGAGCATCTCAACATTGATGCCGAGCGAATCTATGGTGGAGGCTTATCCAATGGTGGCTTTATGGCACAACGTCTCGCTTGCGAAGTCCCCGAATCATTCTCTGCGATTGCCTCTGTGATGGCTCCCGGATTCGGTGGGATGCTCCAAATCTGTGATGGACAAGCACCCATCCCCTTCATGCTGATTCATGGCACAGCCGACCCCATTGTCAGTTGGGATGGCGACTCGATTAGTGATGGTGAACGCGAGATACTACTCACCGCGTCTGCACCCGATACGCTCGGCTTTTGGGCAGGACATAACGGCTGTAGTGAAGATTTTGAGCGTGAGGATATTCCAAAACGCGACGAAAGCTCCAACATGCAAACAACCGTCTTCACCATTCCCAATTGTGAAAACAATTCTGAAGTCGTCTTCTATGCTGTCTTCGGTGGCGGGCATACATGGCCCGGTGTCCGTTGGGAGGGCATGGAAAGCATCGTCGGACCCGTGACGATGGACTTCCACGCATCCGAAGTCATCTGGGACTTCTTCTCCCGCCATACTCGTGACGTGCCTTAGAAATTCGTGAAATAAAAGCTAAAAACCTGAGTGCCGTTTACGAGATATTTTAGCGAAAATAAGACGAAATCACGCAACAAATTAGACCGTGTAGTGGCAGAGACTCGCTATGTCTACGTGCGACCCATGTGTCTGCCAACAAAATTGCATAAAATAATCATCTTATCTCAATCAATATCGTTATCCTGAGTTCTAGTCAAAGGTAACCAAGTTGTAGAGGCGCACTGATAGGAGAAGGTTGGTACTTGAAATCCGCCGACGCAATATCTTCTTCATACCACTATAAAATTTGAGAAATTTGTAAGACAACATCCTCAATCTCCCTGCGGAATACCCCACAACTTCAAGGTATCATCCTGTCCAGTCGAAACCAACAACGTCCCTGCAGGATTAAACGAAACCGTATAGATAACCCCATCATGCGCGTCAAAAGAGTTCATCAATGCGTCATCGACATCACCTGTGAGCAAAGTCTCCACATCCCAGAGATGAATTTGCCC
Organism: Anaerolineae bacterium; assembly: GCA_028284565.1. Next base: position 3,134 of record JANQRM010000408.1, read on the forward strand.
ATCCACATCTCCAATAGCCAATAAACGATCATCTGGGCTGAAAATAATGGGCTGTTCAAGACCACCTCCGATAACTTGAATGGGTAGACTTGTAACTTGTTCTAGTAAGACTAAATCCCATATACGTATGTCTTCATCATCACCACGCCCTATGACGAGAAGCGACGAATCATGATTATATGAAAGAGCAAAAGTAAGAACATCTCTAGAAGGTGCATAATAGGTCTCTGGAGTTAGGGTATTTATTTTACTTCCTGTATGCGTGTCCCAGATGTCAATTTCTATTGGAGATAATGTATTTGGCGTGCTGATATTCTGCTCAAGGCTCGCAAATAGAGTCCCTTCATGATTAAACGCACCTTGTGAGAAGTTTGGAATGTCAAATCCTCTTATGAGAGACCGCTCCTCTAAATCCCAAGCATTTAACGTACCATTTAACCCTATGGATAGAAGCGTATCTCCCACTGCATCAAATGATAATTCAAGAATCTGTATCGACGAATCATCCTTGTCAAAGAGTATTTCTTGAGTTAATGCTAAGTCCCATATTGACACAGTTCCCTCGATATTCCCTAAAGCAAATAATTGCCCATCCCTATTAAAATTAGCTACTGAAAATCTATTGTTGCTCAAGTATTGCATTAAAGCTGTATTGTCTTGGATAGACAGAAGTTGAGCATTCATACGACCTCTTAGGATGAATTTTCCACCTTGAGGTGACCAAGCAATTACCGTTACACCCTCCGCCGCTAAGGATTGCAATTCGACAATTTCCTGCCCATTCTCACTCGTTATTGCCTCTAATTCAGACAGCGTAAAGCCAAGTGGAATCTCTTCACCAGATGGGGTTGGTCTTGGCTCAGGTTGGGCAATAGATTGTTCAATCCCAATGCCCAAAAGTGTGAAAAACAACATACCAATCACAACCATGCCAAGTCGGATCATCGTGTTCCTACCTCTCATCAAAGCTGATCCTTTCATACACATCAGACAAATTCAGCGTGAACAGGGCTTTTCGCCAAGCTCTCAAACAACTTGCCATCAACAAGTTCATGCTTGATTGCGCTCGCACGTTCAAAAGCAAGATATTTGGTTTCAGTCATTGGTTGTGGATTAATATTTTGAGGAATAACAACCATGTTAATAGTCCTATAGCAGTCATCACTTTAGATTGATTATACCATCGGACTATCATTGTTATTCTGTGATTATGCTTTTTCCAATCGCATATGATGTCCACGGATTTGGCTCTTCCGCATCGACTTCAGCACGGTTCGCACATGCTCTTCTGGCACATCAACATAGGTTTGATTGCGGTGGATGTCAATCGCACCAATCACCCGCCCCGGAATGTTCGATTGGCTAGCAATGCCATACACGATGTCAGCTGGGCGTATCCCCTGTGAGCGTCCGATGTTCATGCTTAGGCGCACCATGCCCGCTTCTTGCTGTCCATCGCGTTTGCGTCGTTTGCGACGGGGTTTATCGTCCTGTTTATCACGCACTTTGCGCCTATTCGATTGCGCTTTGGCATCCTGAATCTCTTCAAGTGGACGTTGGGTTTCATGTTCCCGCAACCAGTTGATTGTCGCTGTCGCCACTTGCTGAGGCGAGTAACCCAAGTCCATCACTTCTTCTAGCAGAGAAGTGGAACCATTCATCGAATGTTGGTCGATTTGTTCAATCAACTTCGATTTGAACTGCTCATGCCGACGCGCCAGCACATCCTCACGTGAAGGCAATTTCGATTTGGTGATTTTCTTGTGGGTGTAGTCTTCAATACGACGCACTTGATACATCTGCTTGGGTGTTACCATCGTAATTGCATCTCCACCACGCCCAGCACGTCCCGTCCGCCCGATGCGATGCACATACTCAATCGGGAGGTGCGGAATGTCATAGTTAATCACATGCGACACTTCGGGAATATCCACGCCACGCGCCACCACATCCGTTGCCACCAAGATTTTGAGCTGTCCAGCACGGAAGCGTCGTAGGATACGCTCACGTTCCGGTTGGAGCAAGTCCCCATGAATCCCTTCAGCAGGGTATCCACGCAGGGAGAGCGTTTCGGCAAGTTCGGCGGCTCCAGCACGAGTGCGAGCGAACACGAGCGTGTTGTTTAAATCTTCCACTTCGAGGATGCGACTCAAAGCGGCAACTTTATCGCGTTCTTGCATCACATAGTAGCGTTGCACGATGTTCTCAACTGTCATTTCATCCGATTGAATCTGCACCAATTCTGGATTGTGCATATATTGGCTACCCAGCGTTTGAATCGGCTTAGGCAGGGTTGCAGTGAACAACGTCGTTTGGCGCATTGGATGATTCGCCGCGCTCAATATCGCTTCTACATCATCAATGAAGCCCATCTTGAGCATTTCGTCCGCTTCATCTAATACGAGATAGCGCACCCCACTCAAATCAAGGGCTTTCTTATTGATTAAATCGAGAGTCCGTCCCGGTGTACCGACAACCACATGCACCCCCTTCTTCAGCCGACGAATCTGCCGAGAGTAAGGTTGCTGACCATAGACCGGCAAGACCCGAATCCCCAAGCGACTACCATAGCGATAGACTGCCTCAGCAACTTGAATCGCGAGTTCGCGGGTGGGTGCTAGGATTAAGCCTTGTAAGCCTTCAACATCCATCTGATTCAACATCGGCAAGGTGAAGGCGGCGGTTTTGCCTGTCCCGGTGCGCGCCTGTCCCATCACATCCTGACCAGTCAACAAGATCGGGATTGCCTGCGATTGAATCGGTGTGGGCGTATGATAATCAAGTTCGGTGACGGTTTGGACAAGTTCTGGCATCAAGCCAAGGTCTGAAAAGTTTTGTGACATTCGTTCTCCGCCAGCAAAAAACCCTACCAAACAAACACGGTAGGGTGCTGGTTCAATTTCATTTACAGAATAAGCATGAGTATAGTGGAAATCCTGCGCTTTTCAATGGTCACCGCTTCAAGCGAAACTCATCAATTTTGGTTATACTAAGCAAAGTTAACTTTTGGTTAGAAAGGAATTCTTATGTCACGAACACGGATTTTGATACTTTGCTTGATTTGCCTGTTGATACTCCCGACAGTTCTCCAAGCACAGGAAGACATCTACACCGTGCAACGCGGGGATACCATCCGTCGGATAGCGGATTTGTTTGATATTAGTGAGGAAGCCCTCTTGCAATTCAATGGCATCATCGACCCCAATCGCATTCGGACAGGCGATGTCTTGAGAATCCCTGTCGGCACAGTCGCTCCGCCTGACCAATATATCGTGCAACCGGGTGATAATCTGGCATGGGTGGCGGCGCGTTACAATGTGACCGTGGAATCTCTGCGTGATGTGAACAACCTCGTGCCGGGCGTGCCATTAAGCGTCGAACAAGTCTTACAACTCCCGCCTGTTGGGGGACCCAGCATCTTCCAGCAGTCATATATCGTGCAACAAGGGGATGACTTGCGCTCGATTGCTGAATCCTTTGGCACGACATGGCAAGTGTTGGCGAACTTCAATAACTTGGTGAATCCGAATCTCATCTTCCCCGGACAAGAAATCATCGTTCCAGCGGCAGGGACAACTGCGCCCACAACACCGACCACACAACCCATCCCTGCTCCGACACAACCACCCGCACCGCCAGCACCACAAAATCAAGTCTATACGATTGTAGCTGGTGACACTTTCTCGCAAATCGCAGAACGTTTCGGGGTGACACTTGAGAGCATCTATGCGCTAAATAACATCTCGCCCGGTGACATCTTCTTCCCCGGCGATACGATTGTCATTCCACCGACAGGTGGACCTGTTGTGACCAATCCCCCAGCTCCCGTGGTGACAGCTCCCACAGGTGCAATCACCGGCAACAGTTATGTTGTCCAAGCTGGCGACAATATGTTTGGCATAGCGGCACGTTCTGGAGTGAATATCTATGCTATCGCTCAAGCTAACGGACTGTTGAATCTCAATCACATTTTCGTTGGACAACGGCTCGCAATCCCGCGTTAGTGCTATGACCGACTACATTTGCATTGGCGTTCCTTTCT
>JANQRM010000412.1 GCA_028284565.1 Anaerolineae bacterium
TTGATCTTCCAGAACAATATATTGAAAGGACAAATCCTCAAGTGAGGCAATCTCGTCTGCTGTGAGCTGTTCATTGCTAAAGAACAATGTAAAGGATGATTGATCCGTATATATTATTAGTTCCACTTGGTCAACAATGGAATTGTCATCTTGCGCTAGGATTAATGAAGAAAAAACGACACCTACGAAAATGAAAATATGTCTAATTATGCTAATTGTCATTCGTAGTTCCTAAGATATATAGGTGTTAGCCCCATTGAATTGTATTGCATAATTACTTAATATGCTTCTCTTTTTGAAAACTGTATGAAATAGAGTTAGGATCATTTTGGATTCTATTCTTAGCATGTTCGGTATCAAAGATCAGTCTAATTAAATCGGTTCTTGTTTCTGTTTTTGTGAGCCGCAGTATAAAACTTGACTAGACCATAAGGCTCGTCTTTTGAGTGGGTGGTTTCTAGATGCTTGTGGTTATATTCCCTTAAATGACCTCTAAACAACTGACATTTTAATCCGTGTGTATGCACTACATAAGCACTTTGCCGTTTTTAGATTCATGTTAAATATTTGTCAATTGAGTGAGAATCCCGCTGGTTCTTCAAATCAATAAATGTCGCTGAGAAATTGAAGTAGAGCCAGACGCCATGTGAGATGATGTCTCGTGGATATCGGTGGCGTTTATCAGTGGGTTCGTGATGTGAATTGATCATCTAAATAGTATCAACCCTCACTGCTTGAGTTTGCAGAGGTTATTAACTTGACAATCCCATGGCCCACAACCTAGCAGAGCTTCTCAAAGATGTTACTATCTTCGATTGGATGAGGAGTCTGAAGTTAACCGAACTCATGCATATCCTTTGTTGCCAATTGTTTTACGTAATTGAAATGCGCAGTTTCTGCGCATTTGGTCGCATCAATGCACTCATGTCCTGGTTATCCACTGGTGAGATTCTCAATCTCTAACAATGATTTGTCGAGACGCCATCGCTGATTGAGGCACTCAATTGGCTATTGCAACTATCATCCGGGCTCAGCTCGCACTCAACTCGCGATCCCGACCTAAGTCGTGGATTTGATGCCAAAATTTGATCGATGCCAGCGGATATAGGTCCATCGTCTGCGCATTATCACGCATGCGATCTAATTAGTAATGATAAAGTCAAATTTCCTGAATTTTCACATTAGTTCGTTAAAATCACATTTAACGAACTATATCTGCCCTTTTCAACTTTCCTCAAATCGCCCCAAATACCCACTCCCCCTACCCCAATTTGCACTTTATTGTTCATCATTCCAAATCGACACAATCCGTAATACGCATAAGAGGGCATCCCAGCTCAAAATCACTCATCTCAATAAACAACCCCTACCCAGCCGACACTCTACAAAAAACTAAATTCGCTCACTCCCCCTACCCTACTGACACAGGTTTTTATGAATTAGATTCGCCATCAATTCAGTTGAATTGAACACCAGCGATACGATTTGCCCTGTCCCCTATGCGACTTAGGATTGACCGTAGCTCATCAGGTTGTTTGACCTCGACCGGGAAGTCGAAGGAAAGTAGTAGCGTCGCCACCCATTCTAGATGGGTCGCTGCACGTCGCATGATAATGCCCTCCGCACATACCTCCAGAGTCCCAAGATAGCTTGGAATGTGTGCTCGAGCCATGTCCATGGTTGTCCTGAGTAAGACTTCCACTTGATAGTGACCCGGCACATTGGCGAAAGCACTAAGCACAGAGCCTAGCAGATCAACCGAACCCGGATCATCAAAAGTTGCATCGTGTTTAGAAATGGATTGGATTCGGTCTAGTCGAAACGTCCGTAAATCCTGTCGTAAGTGGCAGTGTCCGACTGTATACCAGTAACCCTCATTGTAGACAACGCCATATGGATCGAAGCGACGCTCTGTCACTTCATCCCGCCACGAGCGATAAACCAATTCCACACGATGTCGCTCCTGTGCGGCTGTACTAAGGACAATCAGCGTATTGTTGTCGCGCAATGGAGGTGGAGTGCCACCGTAACGGCTCACGTTGAAAGTGATGGAGGACTGTAATGCGCGCACCTGTTGTAGCAGTAATTCTGGCAGAACCCGTTCGGTTTTGGCAACAGCACCCTCGATAGCCTCGATATTTATGGGGAACTGAAATTCGCGGATGACGCGCAAGCCCAATACCAATGCAACAGCTTCCTCATTGGTGAACATCAGCGGGGGCATTTTGGATCCACGTCCCAGATAATAGGCTCCATAGGGTCCCCGCTCCCCTTCCACGGGTACCCCCATATCTTGTAGAGACGTGATATAGCGTCGTACGGTGCGAACATCCACTTCCACACGCCGCGCAATCTCTGCACCAGACATTTGCTGGTGAGTTTGCAGAAGTGCCAGAACAGCCAATAAGCGTGTCGTTGGTGAATACATCAAAGCTTCTTTGTGTTTAGGGCGAAACTTGCCCTAATTATGCCAGATAATAAGAATATGAGGTAGCGATAGGCTTCCTCACTAACTGGCAAAACACAGGAGACACAATGTTTAATCCAACCGATTTTCCCAAGCCCACCCTTGTTTCAGTCAACGGTGTGGAACTCGAAGTTTTTGAAGCAGGTCAACAAAATGCAGGAAGACCGATTGTTCTCTGCCACGGCTGGCCAGAGCATGCCTTTTCGTGGCGCTATCAGATGTCTGCTCTTGCTACAGCGGGCTATCACGTCATCGTCCCTAACCAGCGAGGTTATGGCAACTCGTCCCGTCCCACCGAAGTAACCGACTATGACATTGAACACTTGACAAGTGATCTTGTCGCACTGCTCGATCACTACGGATACGAAGATGCCACCTTTGTCGGTCATGACTGGGGTGCAAATGTCGTATGGAGACTAACCTTATTGCATCCGAACCGTGTAAATGCCGTGATAGCCTTGGCTTTGCCTTACCAAGAGCGCGGAGAAAGACCTTGGATTGAGGTCATGGGAGAATTTTTTGGTGGCGACCACTACTTTGTCCACTTCAATCGACAACCAGGTATCGCAGATGCCATATTGAAAGAAAATACATCCCAGTTCATACGCAATATGTTCCGGAAAAATGTACCCTCCATAGAGCCTGAGCCCGGTATGGCGATGATCAATCTCGCCAAAGCAGAAGAACCTCTCGGAGAACCCATCATGAGCGACAGCGAACTAGCCGTTTTTGTCTCCGCCTTCGAATCAACAGGGTTTACAGGCAGCATCAATTGGTACAGAAACCTTGACCGCAACTGGCATTTATTAGCGGACGTGAATCCCATCATCCAACAGCCCGCACTCATGATCTATGGTGACCAAGATGTGATTCCGAAAACTGCAAATCTGACAAAGTTCGTGCCAAATGTGGAAGTGGTCAATCTGGACTGCGGTCATTGGATTCAGCAAGAAAAGCCGGAAGAAACAAACCGAGCGATTTTAAGATGGCTGGAACAGCAAGCTACCGCCTAACCCCAAGAGCATTTCAAGGCTAAGCATGCCCTCCGGCTCGACCGGAGGGTAGAATGAGACGCTGAAGGCAACAAACGCTACACCGTCAGGTATGTATAGTATAATCTGTTAGTATCGTCTGGATGAAAGTAGATGGGTCAACATTCAACACATCACACAAGACGAATTGTTTCACCGACCACATCAGGGAATTTTCGGACTGTGAACTCTATAATGGTAGATCAAATCACTAAGAACTAAAAATCAACAACACACAAACTATGACCTCACACACCCAACGCCACAAGCTCAACATCCCCGCCCACTGGCAACACGCCTTCGCCACTTGGCTCACGATGCACATTAGTGCCGGAACCCGCAAAGTCTATCTCTCCGGCTGGCGCAATTTCTTGAATTACATACAAAAAGACATCGGCAATATCAACCGCCAAGATGTCAATCGCTATCGTCAATATCTTAAAGAAACTGCCGTCTCTAAACAAACCGGCAAATCCTTAAGTGGCGCAACCATCAACCTCTACCTCGCCGCCCTCTCCTCCTTTTACACCTTCGCCCTTGAACACGACTGGGTCCTCGCGAATCCCGTTGATGGAGTCACACGCATGCCCATCTCGCCCTATGAAAAAGCCCGCTGGCTCCAAGGCGATGACGACCTCCACTTACTGAATGAAATCAACCGCGACACACCCAAAGGCAAGCGCGACTATGCCATCTGCCTCCTCTTCCTCACTGCCGCCCTCCGCCTCAACGAAGTCGTCCAACTCACCGTTGGCTCACTCAAAACCGTCGGCACCCGCACCCTCCTGTCCTATCGCAAGAAAGGCGGAGCCGATGCCCAA
>JANQRM010000434.1 GCA_028284565.1 Anaerolineae bacterium
CTTGTTTCTTGAGCCAATTCACAAGCGTCAAGGTGATGGGTGTCAGAATGACTTCGATGCCGACTTTGAGGATGTAATTCGTCACGATGAGTGTTAAGAATAATTCCGGCGGAAAGACTCCAGTGATATAGGTCGCAATCAAGAAAAAAGTGATGGTGTCCACGCCTTGCCCGACAAGTGTACTCCCAATTGTCCGTAACCACAGCCATTTGCCCTCAGTTTTGATTTTGAGTTTTGCCAGCACATAGCTGTTGCTGAATTCACCAACCCAATACGCCAATATGCTAGCGACGGATAATCCCGTGACTCCGCCTAAGATGGCTTTGTATTGTGCTTGTCCAGCTTCAGCTTCCCATGAGGGATCGCCCGGCAACTCACCAGCCAGCCAGATGAAGAATGCCACTAAAATCATCGCGCCGAAGCCCATCCAGATGACGCGCCGTGAGCGTTGATAGCCATACACTTCCGTCAGAATGTCACCAAAGATATAGGAAATAGGAAACACCAACGTGCCTGCATCAAAGGCTAACCGTAAGGGACCCAAGCTGGTATTGAGGTCAATCAATTTGGCACTGCTGAGGATGTTGCTCAAGATAAGTATCGTCACGAAGAGGCTCATGACGACATCATAGTAGCGATAGTGCTTGTTCATCAGATAACTTCCATTGGTGTTCTATTAGTTGCTAAGCCTAATCATCGCCATCCTATTTCGCAAGAGAGAACTGCGATTTGGAATTGAAAACGAATTTCTTGATTTGTAAACTATTGGAAAATAGTTTTTAGACTTATCAATGAATTATGAACACCCCGACAAATGCTCCCCTAAAGCTATGGCAAAAAATTACGTTGATATTGGGTGGTACAGGTTGTGGCTTGGTGCTAGCTCTTGTTGTCTTATTGTTATTGGTCGATACGATTTTTCAAGTTGACCCTGACGCTCGTGACCATGCAGGTCAAATGCTTTCTATCCAGTTTCATGAACATGATGGAGATATGTTCTGGGTGTTGCCGGGGCAGGTGCGTCCGCCCGAAGCGAATCAGCTATTGACGGAATACACGATTGCTTGGGATGCAGATGGTTTTCGTGTGCCACATATAACAGCCGACGAGTATCCCATTGCCGTGTTTGGCGATTCGTTTACCGAAGGGGCAAATGTGCCGATGCCGTGGGCGGATTTGCTGGCACAGAATCTGGAGTTGCCAGTACGGAATTATGGCTATCGTGGGTACGGTCCCTTAGAGATTCGGGCGACTGTCGAAGAGTTTTTGAATGAAGATGCACGGCAATGGGTAATCTATGCTCATTTTTCGGGAAATGATTTCAGTGAAGTCTTGCGTCCTGATGCGGATTTGGTGGATGAACGTAATCCCTTCTTCAAGTTACCATTCGCATTGGAGCAAGCCACGAACAACATCACTGCACGCCTCCAAGTGAATCCGGACGGAAATTACAATTATCCGATGCCCGTGATTATTGGCGGGCAATATTATGAGATGGCATTTTTGGATATGTATTTCTGGTGGCAACGTCCGCCTGTGGAGGGCTTTGCGGATAGTGAACCTCTCACGGTGATAGAGGAAACGCTCAACATGATAACGCAAAATACGGCTGATGAGACCTGCCGCGCTATCGTGTTTATGCCGACCAAAGAGCAATTGTATTATCACTATGTCCATGATAACGTGCGTCAATACCTGCGGCAGAATGCCACACGCCCAACCTATTTTGATGGCAATCGCTTGGGCTTGTCACCGGCTCCCTTTACCGAAGACGAGGAAGCAGAAATTATCGCCGAATTATCGGGACAACGTGAGGCGATTCGGCAGTTGGCAGAAGACAATAACTGGCTATTTATCGACTTGCTTGCCCCTTTTGAGGCACGAGTCGCGGATGGTGAGTTGCTTTACTATCGGTATGACACCCATTGGAATCAAAAAGGGCATCACTTGGTTGCTGAAATCATCACAGAATTTATTCAACAGACCCTCGATTGTATGGACACCACTTCATGATACTTTCACCCAAAGTTGAACGGGCAATAGTAAGAATCATGTTGGTGCTGTTCATTGGGATGGCACTACTCTTCAGTACGGGTCCGATACTCGAAGGTCCCAATGAAGTTGAGCATTATCGCTTCGTTCGTTACATCGTCAACACAGGTGAACTGCCGCCTATGGATGGGCATCCCTTTGGACAGATGCACCAGACCCCCTTGTATTACATTGTAGGTGCGCCCTTGCTGGCATTGGTTGATGATCCTGAATTCGATGTTATCAGTGAACGCTTAAATCCCTATCATGGCTATGAATTTGCGATTGCAGGAAATGACAATAAAAACATTCATCTCCATGTGGATAGTGATACGGATAGCGGGGTTGCCACGGGGGTACGGCTCTTAAGACTGTATACGATTGTGCTTGGCACATTGACTCTCATATTCAATTATCTCAGCTTTCGGATTGTCTTCCCTAAACAACCTGCAATGCGTCTACTGGCGTTGGGCATCGTTGCGTTCTGGCAACAATTCGTGTTTATGTCGAGCGTGATTAATAACGACAACATGCTCTTCATGACGGTAAGTTTGAGCTTTTATCTGGCGCTTCGTCAGCATCGAGATGGTCCCACATGGAAGTCAGCTGGGATATTGGGCTTGGCATTGGGACTCGCCTTGTTAAGCAAATCTTCGGCGGGCATGTTGGTCTTCCCGATGGCTGTAGCGACGCTGATTGACCGTCGGACATGGAAATATGCGCCCCTAACAGTGGCAGTGACGGTTGCGGTTGCGGGGTGGTGGTATATCGGGAATTGGATTACTTGGGGCGATCCGACGGGTATCCAAGCGATGTTCAGCACGTGGCCTACCGAGATAATGGAAAAAGGGGAGGTTGCATGGGGTTTGGGTTTGGCTCGCGCACCCTATGGCTTTCAATCCTTCTGGGCGCGTTTTGGCTATGGAGCAGTCGCAACAGGCGACGAAGTCTACACAGTCTTCAATATCCTAGTGGTGTTGGCGAGTATGGGCTTATTGGTTTGGCTGGTTCGGCAATTGATGCAAGGGACTAATACGGACAAACGCGATTGGCATTCGATTCAACGGTGGGTGATTGTGGTGGCGTTTACGTTGGTGTGGGTACTTGCGCTTATCTATTCATCGAGTACGGTACTGTCGGGCAATCAGGGACGCTATCTCATGCCGGGTTTTGGGGGGTGGGGGATATTGCTGGCGTTGGGCTTATCGCAATTCATCCCAAGAATGGCAAAAAGTGTAGTGTCGATTGGTATCGCCCTCATTTTATTTGGGGCTTTGCTCTATAGCATCATCGCGTACTACTTCCCATCATATGCAGTTGATCCTGCGTCGGCTGATAGTGCAACCGCCCTCTATACATATGAAGACACCGCCCAGTTACTGAGTGTCGAACCCACCTTGATTCGGGCTGAACCCGGTGAATTGGTGGAAGTCACTCTACAATGGCGCGCCTTAGCATCCACAGACCGCGATTTATTGACCTATATCCACACGGTTGATTCAGAACTTATCCGTCGGGATAGTTATCCAGCAGGTGGCAACTTCATCGCGCAAAATTGGGTAGCGGATGATACATGGCAACAAACCTATCAGATTCGGATTCCTGAACCTGCCGAGACACAACGCGCGTATCCGCTGATTGTGGGTCTGTATGATATGGAGTTAGAAATGCCTCTGTCAGCCGTGGATGGGGCAGGCAATGAGGTCACACCCTTTGTCGGACGCATTGGTATTCATGATGAAGCAGGCTCATTAGAAAACATCGCCTATCGTTTTGGGGATATACACCAGATGACAGAGCCGACCTTCAGTATAGAAGATACTGACTTAACCTTGTGCTTTATTTGGCAATCTCTCACTGAGACCACAGTTGATTACACTATCTTCTTGCATTTGCTGGATGCGAATAATCAGATTGTGTTGCAACAAGATTTCCGTCCCCATGACAATCACTATCCGACGAGTGTATGGTCAGTAGGGGAGGTCATCGAGGATTGTGAGACGGTTAACGATGTGCCAAATGATGTGACTCAAGTAGCAATGGGATTCTACGACCCGCTTACTGCGACTCGTTTGCCCGCGATTGAAACAGTTACAGATACTCGTTTGACGAATGATGCGGTGTTAATCCCTGTGCCGAATGAGGAGAGTTGATTTGACAGACCTTGCAGAGA
>JANQRM010000447.1 GCA_028284565.1 Anaerolineae bacterium
CCAAGAAGAACATGCTGGATTCATAGGTTCCTGCGCCGAGTGTATTTCCGTAAGCGATACCGAAACCGACAGCAAAAAAGGTGAGACCTGTCACACAGGCATCCATGAAGTTTTCAGCTAAGGAATTGACCACACCCGTATGGCGGATAAAGCCACCTTCTAACATGGCAAAACCGGCTTGCATAAAGAAGACCAAGAAGCCTGCTAAGAGCAACCAGATTTGATCGAGATTGGTTTGGACGGTTTCTGCTGTCAGAACTTCAGCGACCTCAGCCGTTTCGTCCTGCGCGAATCCAACCGTAGACAAAGCAAATAATGCGATTAGACCAACCATAAATGAAAGTAGGCGGTACACCATTTTTCGTTTGTTCATTTTGAATATCCTCCACGAAAGATAAGTTTTTGTGATTTTTAACCAATACTTTCGCAGTGTACTGGAATAAACAATCGTAATGAAGCGCAATGAAAACGAAATTTACAACTAGTTTTTAGTGAAAATAACCAATGATTTGTAGAGTTTGCTGAGATGTGGAAGATATTTCACAAATGGAGTGGTTAAATTGGACAAAGAAACAAGGGATTAGAGGTTATGCTAGGCAAACTATCTAAATGGGGAATCAAAAATCAGCACTTGACGGTCGAATTATTGGAATCTGACGAAAAGTTAAGCCGATTTTGTGCAATTATTGACAAGATTAGGCAATGACAAGGTCTTGTTCTACTGTTGTCCACGCTTCAATGTGAGCATATGCCTCATCAACCGTCATGGTCACGCGGAAGGGGATATGTCGCGCCTGTGCATAGGCGTTATAGGTCGTTGCCAAGACTTTGGTGAAGAAATGATTTTGGATGGCGACCACAATCATGCCCATATTCGGCGGACGCAAATCCATTGCCGAGCGAAAGTAGGTAAATCCATCTTTTGGGACACGTCGAGGACGAATGGCATCCGCAATCACATGCACGGTGTGCGAACTAGCCAACACCATGGCACGACTTTTCGCTAAGACAATTTCATAGTCGTCCCATGTCCATTCAGTATCAAATTGCCAGTATAAGATGGTTTTGGAATCATCAAACCATTCAACAGAAATGCCCATAATGTACACCCTATCACAAAGTATTCTGCAAAGACCCCCCAATCACAGTATATCTGCAGAATCGCTTTGAATCCTTAAGATTTTGAGATGCATAATCATAGGCGATCAGTGCTGTACAGCGCGCATACCAATGCCGAATTTGGGTCTTAAAGTTATTAAGGGGTCAAGCTCTAGGGGTGTATCATCCTCCAATTTGAGGCAGACCTGAGACAAGATGGTGGCAACGACCAGGACGGCTTCCATCATGGCAAAATGATTGCCAATACAAACGCGCGGTCCCCCACCAAAAGGCATATAAGCGAGTTTTGGCAGGGACTTTTCCATCTCTGGGGTGAATCGTTCTGGCTTGAAGCTATCCGGCTCATCCCAATGCTGTGGATGGCGATGCATAATATAAGGTGAGATGAAGACGAGGTTGCCCACGTCTAATGAATGCTCCCCGATTTGCACAGAATCAATGGCTTCGCGTGCGGTAATCCATGCGGGCGGATAGAGGCGCATCGCTTCTTTAATGACTTGATGGGTGTAGGTTAATTGGGCGAGGTCGTCCATTGTGGGGGCGCCCCCCTCCAAGACTGTCCGAATTTCATCGAGCAACTTTGCTTCGACATCAGGATGTTGAGCGAGGAGATAAAAGGTAAAGGTCAGGGCATTGGCGGTGGTCTCGTGTCCAGCGATAAAGAGGGTCATGGCTTCGTCACGGACTTGCTTATCTGTCATGCGATTGCCATCTTCATCTTCTGAGAGGAGAAGCATCGACAGTAAATCCCCTTTGTCCTCTCCCGATTCACGGCGATCCTGAATCATCCCATAGATGGTGTCTTCGAGGAGTTGACGGGACTCTTTGATTTCCCGATTCTTTTGTGTCGGTAGCCATTCGGGTAGCCAGATAACCTTCCCGATACGCTCGGCGGCAGTTTCGATTCCTAATGAAATGGCATCACCAATTTCATCGGCTTCATCTGCAATATCGGCATCGAAAAGCGTTTTGGCGACAATCTGCATCGTGAGTTCCATCATCTCGTGATGTATCTCGATTTGGGGATTTGCTTCCCACTTGGCAAGTGTGCGCTGGGTATAGGTCACCATCGTCTCCGCATAATTGGCAATCCGTTGCATGTGGAAGGCGGGTTGGGTGAGTTTTCGTTGGCGTTTGTGGAACTCATCTTCACTCGTCAGCAATCCCTCACCCAATGTCGGACGCAGAGTTCGTTTTAACATGGTGGTCTTATGAAACTTCGAGGCTTGCTTCACCAACACCTGATGAATCAGCTCAGGATCGCTCATCAAATAAGCATCCCGTCCGAGAAAGCGCATAGGGACGACATCGCCATACTCGCGCTGGCAATTGATGAAGAAGTCCATTCGCCCCTCGCCTTGAGCGTCAAACAGATTGCCAACAAAAGGCAGTCCTTTGGGACCTCGAAGTTTCGTTGTCATGTTATGCCATCTCCAATATTGGTTCTTCCCGTTTGATCAATTCCATCTGGATTCCGTTCAATGGACAAAGGGTGACAAGAGCTTCCATCTCGACGGTTTGGTTCGGCACAAGCTGAAGTCGGTAACGTTGTCCTACGGTTGCTAGTATCAGCACCGCTTCCATCATGGCAAAGTGGTTGCCAATGCAAACGCGCGGTCCGCCTCCGAAAGGCAAGTACGTATACTTCTCAATGGATTTCTCGATCTCCGGTGCAAAACGGTCTGGATTGAAGTCGTCTGGATTCTCGAAAAATTGAGGCAGACGATGAATCACATAGGGACTTACAAAGATTCGCGAGTCTTTCGGTATGGTATAGCCCGCAATCTCCACATCTTCTAAAGCGGTACGCCCGTTCAAAATCCAAGCAGGCGGATACAAGCGCATGGCTTCTTTCAAAACTTGGTGCGTGTAGGGTAGTTGCTTCATATCCTCTAAGGTTGGCAAGCGTCCATCTAATACCGTGTCGAGTTCGGTATGGAACTTGGCTTCAATATCAGGATGTTGTGCCAGCAGAAACCATGTCCATGTGAGTGCATTCGAGGTGGTTTCGTGTCCTGCCGCGAAGAGGGTAACGGCTTCGTGACGCACTTGCTCATCGGGCATCCGATAGCCATCTTCATCTTCAGAGAGCAAGAGCATGGAGAGTAAGTCCCCTTTGTCCGGTGTACCTTCTGCTTTGCGTTGGGAGATAAACCGCATGACCGTCGCATCCAGCTGATTACGTGCGCGTTTCATCCGACGATTGCGGTCAATCGGAACCCACTCGGGCATGGCGAAGGCGGTGCGATATTCGGCATTGGCGATGCCTTGTAACTCCTCCATCGCATGTCCCACGGACTCAGCATCATCAACTTCTGCATCAAAGAGAGTCTTTGAAACAATCCGCATCGACACATCCATCATCTCCTCAACAATATCTAGGTCCGTTTGTCCTTCCCATTTGTCGAGCATTTTATCAGCAAAATGCACCATCGTATCCGCATACGCTTGAATACGTTTCACATGAAAGGCAGGTTGCACCATTTTGCGCTGTTGCTTATGGAAGTCACTTTCACTTAGCAATATCCCATTGCCCAAGAACTTACCCAGAATGTCTTGGTCGAGCTTGCTTTTTTCAAAAGAGGCGCGCTTTGTGACTAACACCTCTTGGATGGCTTCGGGTGAACTGAGCAAATAGATTTGAAAGTTGAGTAGCCGAAAATTGGCGATTTCACCATATTGTTTGGCAACATCGAGCAGATAGTTGGGCGGGTCTTTGCGAAAATCGAGCAATGAACCGAGTAGTACATTACCTTTGGGACCGGGGACGGATTCTGTCATCTTTCACCTTTAATAGACAAATGACCATTTATAGAATTGTGAATATAAACGATACACTTGTCAATAAGCGATTTGTACGATATGTTTATTAGTAGACAAATGTAAAGAAACGGAATCGGTCATGAAAAAGCTCGATAGACGCAAACGCAGAACTCGCCGTCTCTTGCATCAAGCTCTGATTGAGCTCATTCTGGAGCAAGGGTACGAGAACATCAAGGTGCAGGACATCACGGAACGTGCCGATGTCAGTCGAGCCACCTTTTATCTGCATTATGGGGTCAAGGATGAGTTGCTCTTTAGCTGTCTGGAAGAGATGATGGATGCGCTGGTCGAAAAAATGCGAGAAGCAGACAGTCAAGGTGGCATGTTAGAAGGGAAGACACCGAGTTTATTAGCCTTCCAGCATGTCCAAGAGCATCATCACCTATATAAAGCCCTATTGGGTGGCGGGGGTATTTCCACTGTGATGAATAGGGAGTTGGAGTATCTTGCCAGGCAAACCGCCGAGCGCATCAACTTCTTTTTGCCCGATGGATTTGAACCAGCAATTCCCATTGATATGATTGCATGGCATTCAGCAGGGTCGCTCTTCTCGATGATTATCTGGTGGGTTCAAAACGATATGCCACATCCGCCCGAAGCGATGGCAGAGACCTTTCATAAAATGTCGTTTCCGGCGATTATTAGTGGTTTAGGTGTGTCCCCAGAGATAGCCGAGACGTTGCTATCCAAGTCCGGTGTCTAACGATTCCAGCGATGATAGGTCAAGGCGAGAGCGATGCAGTGCTTGAGTTCATCTTCGGGGATGTCAGTATGATGCTCGAATAGGATGGCGCGATTGCCTTCATAATTGAATCTATCAGAAAAGCGGTGGCGGAAAGTGTCAATGAGATTGGTTCGGCAGATGACGTACATGGCAAATCGTCCTCTTGTATCCACTTGGTCAAGGCGGATGGTACTGCCACTCTTCGATTTTGTGAGATAGCTTGGTTGTCCCCATTTCAGCGTTTCTTCCAGTTCGCCGACTCCCTCAGTTTCTGAGGCGACTTCATATATCCACTGGCGTAACATCAATAAATTATCGCGCGTGGCTTCATCATAGCTATCGAATACGGCTTGGACATCAGGATTGATAATTGGTCGATTGGACATCACTCAACTTTCGTGATCGTTGGTTTGCTTCTAGTATAAAGGGTGATTCCTGACACCTGTTGTCAAGAATCATGAGTTACGATTGAATCAAGACAATTCACAATAGGAAACACCATGCGCGCCGATAGATTGCTCTCCATGTTGCTCTTATTGCAATCGAAAGAACGAGTCACAGCCGAGATGTTGGCACAAGAACTCGAAGTCTCTGAACGGACGGTGTATCGGGATATCGACGCACTCAGCATGGCAGGCATCCCCATCTACACGCAACCCGGCACGAATGGCGGGATTTTTCTGGATGAGCAATATCGGGTGTCCTTGACAGGACTCTCACAAAATCAGGTCTTAGCATTATTTTCATCAGGTGAAACGAGCGCGATGGCTGATTTGGGCTTATCGCGCGCGAACAAAGATAGCTTGCTCAAGTTATTTAGCATTTTGCCAAGCAGTCATCAACAAGCCGTCGAAGATTACCGCCAACGCATCCATATCGACCCTGTGGGTTGGTTCAGTGTGAGTGAAACCTCAAATTTTTTCGAGATGCTACAGCAAGCCGTTTGGTCGGATCAACAGGTCGACATCACCTATCAAGCCATCGGACAAGACAGCTATTCGGTAAGGTTGTGTGCCATTGGTTTGGTCTTCAAAGCGGATAAGTGGTATCTGGTGGGGCGGAAAGAATCGGGGGATTATCGCATCTATCGGCTGACACGCTTCCAAGATTTGCAGATACTCGAATCGACCTTTGAACGTGACCCCAGCTTTGACCTCGCGGACTTTTGGGGACAATCTCGCCATTATTTTGAGCAATCCATGCGCGACAGCTATCCAGCAATGGAAGTGGTATTGCGTGTACATCCTGAATTGTGGTGGTATGTTGAGCAAGTCTTTTTAGGACGGTTTGAACCCATGAGCGAACCAGATGATTTGGGCTGGGTCAACGTGAAAATCTATTTTCGCACACCTCTCGAAGCCCAAACGCACACCCTCGCCATGGGAAGGCGCGC
>JANQRM010000474.1 GCA_028284565.1 Anaerolineae bacterium
TGCACTTGGGCATCCCTTAGGTTGTTCGGGCGCACGTATCCTCACAACACTCATCCATGAGATGCACCGTCGAGCCGACAAAGGACAATCTATGTGTTATGGATTAGCGACTTTGTGCGTCGGTGTGGGGCAAGGAGAAGCCACAATCATTGAATTGATGTGAGATGAATTATGAAAAATGTCCCACAACTAACTGCCCAAGAAGCCGCTCAATTAGTGAAATCAGGGGATGTCATTATGGTAGGCGGATTCGGCATGACAGGTAATCCGGTTCACTTGCTACATGCCCTCGCTGAACTACCAACCAATGGCTTGACCTATATTGCCAACAATGTTGGAGAAGTGGGGCTAGGAGGTGGACGCTTACTCAAGAGTGGGCAAATCAAGAAGGCAATTGGGTCCTTCTTCACTAGCAATCCTGAAGCCGTTGCCGCTGCTCAATCCGGTGCCATCGACTTTGAACTCTTGCCACAAGGCACACTCGCCGAAGCCATGCGAGCGGGAGGTGCAGGCATTGGGGGATTTTATACGCCTACGTCTGCTGGAACATCTCTTGCGGAGGATGCGGAGACGAAAATCATCAAAGGTGTTGAACAGGTCTTTGTTCAAGGACTACGAGCGAATGTTGCTTTCGTCCGTGCATGGCAAGCCGATACCGCAGGCAACCTTGTCTATCGCATGACTGAGCAAAACTTCAACAAAGCGATGGCAACCGCCGCTGACTTAGTGATTGCAGAAGCCGAGCATATCGTCCCCGTTGGAGAACTCGACCCCAATCACATTCACACCACCGGCAATTATGTTGACTATCTTGTACAAGCCCATACGACCTTAGAAGAACTGGGGTCATCTGCTTCGATTAAGGGTGGTGCGAAACGTGTCGATGAAACGCGCAATCGGATTGCTCAACGTGCCTTACAAGAACTGAAACCTGGTGATGTTGTCAACTTAGGTGTGGGGATACCAACGCTCGTTGCCGATTTCATTACGCCTGAACATGGCATCATCCTCCATACCGAAAATGGGATGCTCGGCGTGGGGCCGTCCCCCGAAGAAGGTGGAGCGATGGAGTATCCAGTCAATGCAGGCAAAATCCCCGTGACAGCATTACCGGGCAGTAGTTATTTCGATAGCGCCGACTCCTTTGCCATGATACGTGGCGGACATATTGATGTCGCCATAATGGGTGGTTTGCAGGTGGATGAGCAGGGCAATCTGGCAAACTGGGCAGTACCGGGTAAACCCTTACTCGGCGTTGGAGGAGCAATGGATTTAGCTTCTGGCGCAAAACGCCTGATTATCACTATGACTCATACTAATCGTGTTGGACGTTCCAAGATTGTCTCCAATTGTACCCTGCCACTTACCGCCCGTCTTGCTGTAGATCTGATAATTACCGATTTAGCTGTCTTTAAATTTTATGATGATGCACTTCATCTAGTAGAAACATTGGATGGGATTTCGCTTGACGAAGTGCGAGCTAAAACCGATGCCAACTTTCTATCCTGAGCTGACGATACAACCAATCAGCATATAACTCTATTTTACACCCGGATCATCAGCTAGCGAACGAAGATAAGCGACGATAGCGACAATGTCTTCATCAGTCAGGGCAGGATTACCGCCTTTGGGAGGCATGTCCAGTCCAGTGGTGTTGTTTGCATCCCAA
>JANQRM010000479.1 GCA_028284565.1 Anaerolineae bacterium
AAGATGACATCGGTAATAAAGGGTGCAAGTGCAGAAATCAACGTTAATATCAGAATGATGATTAACGAAGTCAACGTGAGTTTATCGCGCCAGATAGAACGCAGAGCTTTCCTAGTCAGTGATTCGCTCACTAACAATTCATCATTTTTCTTGAGTTTGACGACATCCGCCGTTGCTGTGGTCATCCGATTCGTTCCTTCTGTGTTGTTTTAATCGTAGCGAATTCGTGGGTCAATCATAGCGTAGGGAATATCTGAAATCAGATACCCCAAGATGGTGGCAATAGCAGAATAGACCACGACAATCATTACGACCGGAAAATCGCGTTGTCCAACGGCATTCACAGCCAAACGCCCCACACCAGGCCACGAGAAGACCGTTTCTGTCACCGCCGCCCCGCTCAATAAAAAGGTAATCGAGGGACCCAAAAAGGTTGCAATCGGTATCAGCGCATTCTTCATCCCATGACGAATCCAGACATCCCGATCCTTCAATCCTTTCGAGCGTGCTGTGCGGATATAATCTTGGCTGACAATATCGAGCATCGAAGCCCGCATAAACCTTGAATATCCGGCAACAGCCCCCGCCGCCAACACAATCGTCGGCAGTATGAGATATTCTAGACGGTCAAATATCGGCGGACAGGTCGGGTCAAGAGTCGTGCGACATCGGTCTCCTAGGGGCAAGATATCCAACGCAGACCCAAATATCAATAACAGCAGGAGTCCTAGCCAGAAGTTGGGTAGGGCATTCACTATAACCGCCCCAACACGACTCACCTGGTCAAAACTCTTGCCATGATAAACTGCGGCAGCGACTCCAATGCTCACACCAAAGACCACACCCACTAATAGGGAGGTCAGCCCAAGTTCCAATGTAGCGGGTAATCGCTCGACCAGCACATCCATCGCCGGACGTTTATGGAAGAAAGAATTCCCAAAATCGCCACGCAAGATGCCAAAATTATCTCCAGGGGGGAGACGCTGGAGAATCACATCGCCCGTTTCAGGGTCAACAAGCGGTTTCCCATTCTCATCCAATTCCGGTCCCCAAAGGTCAATAAAGAATACACTCGCATCGGCAAGTCCATCATCGTCCGTGTCCCAGCGCATCCAATCATCGCCAAGTAACCAACGGAGATATTGGACGGGTAAGGGATCATTCACCCCCAAGCGAATCTTCAGCTCTTCTTTTTCACGGGGCTTCATACGGTTATTAAA
Organism: Anaerolineae bacterium; assembly: GCA_028284565.1. The sequence continues at coordinate 1,221 of JANQRM010000479.1, forward strand.
CGCCAATGCTTCGACAGGTCCACCGGGGACTGCCGACATTAATAAATAAGATAAAATCGTAATACCAAAAAAGATGGGAATCGCCTGAATTAAGCGACGAATGACATATTTAACCATACAACACACCTCATGATGGGAGACTCCCCGCCGAAGCAGGGAGTTCGTTTAACTTAACAGAAAACGACGTTGCCTATTCGTCCGTTGTCCAAGCGTCAATGTTCCAACGTGAACCGCCAGCTTTGGGGTCCCAGTTTTCGACATCGGGTTGGGCGGCAAGCACGACATTGGAGGTACTAATCCAAATCCATGGGGATTCATCGCGCAAGATTTCATAGACTTCACCGTAAAGGACTTTGCGTTCTTCAATATCACATCCCGGTAAGGTGCGTGCTTGTTCGATCAGTTCCGTCACACGCGGGTTGCTGTAAGATTGAGTATTGAAACCCGAGCCAACAACATCAGCACCCGGCAAGAAGATGTCCGTCATGGCATCAGGATTGGCTGGGGTAGCCAGATTCCAGAAGACACCAATCGCGTCATACGTCTGCCCGGTTAATTGCTCAACCAACAGGTTAAAGTCAAGGAATTCAAGCGTGATGTCGAAACCGATAGCATTCCATTGGGATTGCATAATCGTGTAGAGGGCTTCTTGTGAGGTATTCCCCGCATTCGTTGCAACAGTTATGGCTAAGGGCGTACCTTCTTCTGAGTGAAGGCAACCATTACATTCACGGACACCATCGCCATCGTTGTCAATCCAGCCAGCCTCATCTAACAATTCTCCAGCACGGTCTGCGTCGAAGGGATAGGGTTCTAAACCTTCTGGGAAGCTCCAGTCTGTCGGACGGACGTGTGAAGCAACCTCAACACCCGTACCAAAGAATGCACCCTCGTTGATTTCTTCAAAGTTCAACGCATAGTTTAGAGCTTGACGAACACGTACATCACCCAAGACCGGGTGGCTTCCTTGCTCGACAACATTGCCATCTGCATCCAAGCCGTCAACTGGGTTGTTGGGGTCTGCGGTATTCAAGGATAAGAAGCGAATCGTACCAGCGGGTGTTTCAAACACTTGGTATTCGCCAGCCGCGCCACGTGCCAGAACATCATCACGATTGGCTTGCGGAACGCTATCGAGGAAGGTGATTTCGCCTGCAAAGAATTGTTCCATCTGAACCACTTGGTCGGTCACAATCTTGTAAATCCAACCAGCGGGAACAACTGAACCCAATTCAGCATCTGGGAAGGCTGGGTTAGCCAGCAATGTGGTTTGTTCACCGGGACGGAAGTTGCTGAAGTTGAAACCTTCACCACCCGTCACCGTCGGGTTGAGATTGTAAGGATTTTCTTCCATATTGGCGAAGTCATCACCAAAGACTTCTTCAAAGATGTGTGCTGGCACGGGTGTGACAGGACTGAGGACATCAATCGCTGTACAAGTTTGTTCCGTGAACACAATCTCCAACGTGTAGTCATCAATGGCTTCGTAGCTTGCGATACTATCGATGAGTTGTTGGCGAGGGGATGTAGTTTCACCACTCAACGCGGCATCGAGGAACCAGATGACAACAGCGGGGGTAATCGAAACCCCCTCGCTCCATGTTAGGTCTTCGCGTAATTGGAAGGTGTAGGTAACGCCATCATCCGCGATATCCCAGCTTTCCACCAAACCACCCTTTGCGCCACCTTCATATTGAATGGAATCAGAATCCACTGCAATGAAGTCTGGGAACACACGGTCAATCACGTCTTGTGACGGACCATCATTCACGATGATTGGATTGAATGTCTTGGGGTCATCACCAAAATTGGGTTCGATGATAGGTCCCCCACTCCCTGTCTCTTGCGCCGATACCGCCATAACGAGGGTAAATAGCATTAGAGATAGGGTGATTAAATGAATAAATTTCTTCATACCTTAAGCTCTCCTTGCTTAAAATTTGTATGTATAGTAGGCAGTGAAGATTGCCAACTGTCATTGTATTGAGGGCTTTTCCATGCGTATAAGACCACGCTAGCCCAAGCCTTTCTTTACCCAATAAGTCCATTAGAGATAAGTTGGCACGACTTGGAACTAGAATTGTGGTCTGATATGGAGGTTGACTTTGTAACAATAGGGAAAACTGGTGATTTTTCGATGGAATCGATTGATTAGCAAAAGAACTGACGCAAAAAAGCACGACACACATTATAATCTTTTGTATTACGAGACTTCTCCCCCGCACCCCCTACAATAGGAAACACCATGAAACGTGGTCTGTATGAACAAGGCTTTGATGAGCTTGACCGAGCAATTTTGGAAGAATTGCAAGTCAACGGTCGTATGAGCAATGCTGACCTCGCACGGAAAGTTCATCTGTCACAGCCAGCCATCCACCAACGCCTCAAGAAGTTGGAAAAACGGGGCATTATTAAGCGTGTGGTGGCGGTGCTGAATAGACAGGCGATTGGCTATGACTTGTTAGGATTCATCCACGTGAGCCTAGAAAGTCATCTACCAGAGTCGATGCAAGCCTTCCAGCAAGCGATTTGTGAGATGGATGCCGTGCTGGAGTGTCATCATCTCACGGGCGATTATGATGTCTTGCTCAAAGTTGTCGCACTCGATCATCAAGACTTGGAGCGGCTGGTGTATGAGAAGATTATGAACTTGCCGGGGGTGCAACGCATCCAGACCAACGTCGTCGTACGGGAGGTAAAAGATACGGATGTGTTGTCGTTGAGGTAGTTTTTGGATGTTAGTTGTTAGGGGTTATTTTTAGTCTCAGTAAGTTCCGAAATAGTTTTTATCAGCAACTTTTAACTGAAAACATACGGCATTTAGACGGTTTTTGAACCAAAAGTGGCGAAATAGCGTGGACAAAAAACGCAAAAACCCTCACAAACGACCTAAATTACCCCAATTTGCGCCATTTTCGTCCATTTCATGCCACTAAATACGCAATTAAATATAACTTATCATTAGTAATTTGATATTATTTAGGAACACTTTTTATGACCTCAACCTCTGTCGGAATTGTCGGAATCGGGACCTATTTTCCACCGACAATTGAACGTGCCAATGACCTTGTAGACATCACTGGAATCCCAGAACACATCCTCCGTGAGAAGATGGGAATCCGCCAACGTCATATCGCCGATGATGAAAACACAGTGACTCATATGGCATCACAAGCCTCTATGGAAGCAATCCAACAAGCGGAGATTGACCCCACTCAAATCGGACTGGTTGTCTCGCACGGGAGCGAACATAAAGACCATCTGGTATGGAATGCGGCGGGGAAGATTCAGCATAATGTGGGTGCGGTCAACGGATTTGCATTTGAGCTATATGCCTTGTGTGCAGGTGCGCCGATTGCGTTGAACATGGTCAAGAGCATGATGCTCACCGATGACAATTTAGATTATGCACTCCTTGCCGCTGGAAGCCGAGAGAACGACCTCATCAATTTTCAGAATCAACGGTCTCGTTTCATGTTCAATTTTGGGGCAGGGGGCGGGGCGATGGTACTGAACCGTGGTGCAGATAAGAACGTGCTACTGGGTGCATCAGCGATTACGGATGGTAGTCTGTCGGAAGCGGTGGTGTTGACTCGCGAGGCAATTGGTGATGGACAACCGATTGTGGGGGAGTTGCACGGACGTTTAGATGTGACTGACCCGACGTATATGGCTGAACGGCTGGGAGCGACTTCGCTTGATAATTTTGTGAAGGTCATCCGTGAAGCGGTTGAGAAGAGCGATGCTTCTTTGGGTGATGTTACCTTTTTGGGAATCACACATATGAAGCGGTCTTTCTATCGGGAAATATTGTCGGCGGTTGGACTAACCGAAGAACAATCTGTCTATTTAGAAGATTATGGGCATGTGCAAAGTGTTGACCAAGCGATTGCGATTGAATTGGGGCTGGCACAGGGCAAAATACAAGATGGGGATTTGATTGTACTGGCGGGTGCTGGCACAGGCTACACATGGAGTGCGATTGCGGTGCGTTGGGGGCAAGTCTGATGCTGACTTCTGATTGGGTAGCTTTCCATGCTGACCGTACCCCTGAGCGAATTGCGTTTATCGACCAACATATGAGGCGGGAATTTGCCTATGGTGATTTGCATGCCCGTATTGGCAAGTTAGCTAGCTATATGCGTGAGGCATGGGACATTCAAGCTAGTGATGTGGTGGCGATTCTAGCGAAGAATTGCGTCGAATATTTTGAATTTCAGTTTGCTTGTATGCGCTTGGGTGCCGTGATGTTGCCCTTGAATTGGCGATTGGCTGAACCAGAATTGCTGTTCATCCTGAATGATGCGGATACCAAAGCCATTCTCTATGATGCGGAATTTGCTGACCGTATCGACCCACTATTATCAAAATCAACGACACGATATGCCTTGCGAATTGATTTGGGACAAACTCCTGTAGATGACCATCCGAATTATGATGATGCCTTGAGTCAGTCGGTGGGTGATGTGATAATGAATCCACAAACGACGCATGACACGCAGATGATGATTATGTATACATCCGGGACGACGGGGCATCCGAAGGGTGTAATCATCACGCATGGGATGATGCTATGGAACGCGATTAATATCAGCATCCCGACGGGATTGAATCGCGAAAGTGTACAGTATAGTGTGTTGCCGACCTTTCATATCGCTGGCTTGAATTTGTATGCCAATCCACTGGTGCATTATGGTGGGACGACCATCCTCGCACGGGAATTTGACGCGGAACTGACCCTAAAATCGTTAATGGATGATGACTTGGGTGTGACACATTTCTTTGGTGTTCCGGCGATTTATTTGTTCTTGAGCCAACATCCTGATTTTGAATCGGCAGATTTGAGTCGGATTCGGTCGTGGGGGTGTGGGGGTGCGCCGATGCCTGTGGCGTTGCTAGCGAAATATGCCAAGCGGGGGATGATTGTACAACTCGGCTGTGGGATGACAGAAACCAGTCCAACGACTTTTTTGATTGATAAACGTCGTGCTTTGGAGAAACCGTCATCGGTCGGGAAACCGTTATTGCATACACGGGTACGAGTGGTCGATGGGAAATTTAATGATGTGGCTGTTGGTGATGTGGGGGAGGTGATTATTTCGGGTCCCAACATCACGCCAGGGTATCACAATCGACCTGAAGCGAATGAGGGCAATTTTACACTCGATGAGCATGGCAATCGCTGGTTGCATTCAGGTGATGCGGGCATGGTGGATGAGGAGGGGTGTATTTATATCGTTGACCGCTACAAGGATATGTATATCAGTGGGGGCGAGAATGTGTATCCAGCGGAAGTGGAGCAGGTGTTGTTCCAGATTGAGGGGATTGCGGATGCGGCGGTGATTGGTGTGCCGGATGAACGCTGGGGCGAAAGTGGGTTGGCGATATTGGTGAAGTCTGATGGAGTTGATTTACAGGATGAGGCGATTATTGAGCATTGTCGGGTGAATTTAGCCAAGTTCAAAGTGCCTAAGCAAGTGATTTATATAGAAGAGTTGCCTCGTAATGCAGCTGGGAAGGTGTTGAAACGGGTGTTGCGGGAGAAATTTGGGAATAAAACCACAGAGGGTCGCCTAGAGACTGACCTATGACACGAAGAACACAGAGAAAAATCAGGAGGCATGATGAGTGTACCAACTTTAGATGGAATTAGAGCAAATATGATTGAGAGTGCGCGGATAGCGACGCGGGTGCTGATGAGTGGGAAGGATGATGGGATTCCGGTGTTATTTGTGCATGGGAATGCGTCATCGGCGACGTTTTGGGAGGAAACCATGCTGGCATTGCCGGATGGGTATCGCGGAATAGCTCATGACCAAAGGGGTTATGGTGAAGCAGACATCAGTAAAAAGATTGACGCGACTCGCGGTTTGAAGGATTTATCGGATGATGCAATGGCGTTATTGAATACGCTGAGAGTTGACAAGGCGCATGTTGTGGGACATTCGATGGGTGGCTCGGTTTTGTGGCAGATGATGATGGATTATTCTGATCGCCTGTTGAGTGTGACATTGGTTGATCCCGGTTCGCCCTTTGGCTTTGGTGGGACAAAAACGGTGGATGGTGAGATGTGCTTTCCGGACTCGGCTGGATCTGGTGGGGGCATTGTGAATGCGGAGTTTGCCAAGTTGATTGGCGAGAATGACCGCAGTTCTGACCATCAGG
>JANQRM010000535.1 GCA_028284565.1 Anaerolineae bacterium
ACACATCCATAATCACCACCACATCCAACGCCGCCGTTTCCGAAATGGCAGAGGCTTCGAGGGTGAAGTTTTGCCAGCCGACTAAACGCAAAAAGATGGTCGGTGACTCGACTTGTGCCGTTACCTTCACCAACTTCCTTTGATCGGGCGTACACAAGATTTCACGTTCTTCATCTTGCTCCGGCACACTGGGGTCGAGTGTCTGGCAGGTATCCACCAAAACATCCACCGAATCTAAGCCGTGCAGTTCGATAAATTGCCGGGCAGAGAGCGCGACAGTGACTTCATCTTGCCCTTGTCGCATCTGAGTCGCCGCCGCAATCGAGGCACTGTCGACTGCCCGTCGCAGTGTGGCAAAGCGGACAAACATAAGGGAGATATCAGTGGTCAGACCGACGAAAGCACACAAGACAATGAATGCAATCGCCAAGATAATGACCGACTGTCCTCTTTCGCTTTCTCGGAGTAGACGTTTGAATTTTTCTCGCATAAATACAATCCCATTCTTCTCGATCTACGGAGGGAACTGGTAAATAATGTTAGGTTCAACGGTAGGAAGCGGGAAAGCTGACCACACCGCAATGATAATCCGGTCATTATCGCCGAAGGCATTCAAAATGGGTCGGAAAATCGGGAAATTGAGGATTAAATCATGCTTCCAGAATAGCTCAACCAAGGTGATACCCTGACTGGTTAAGAACTCTCGTTCCTCATCTTGATCGATGAAGCCGGGGAGATTGAACAAGGCTTCCACTTCGGCAATATTCCACTCCGAACCCCAACACAATACATCTTCTGACTCGACTTGGTGTTGCCCTAACCAGACAAAACCGCGTTGATATTCCATACCCACACCACCGGGTGGCGGGGTATTATCATCCAGCAAACCCGCCCCATCAGTCTGTCCATCTTCAATGAAGAAAACGATACCATCGCTGGTATAAAAGTCGCGTTGCTCATTGGTAATGTAATCGAAGGGGTCATGCTCCCAAGCCGCATCGGCATCAGTTAGTAGCGTGTTCGAGGCTGAAGCATTACATTCGTTGGCGTTGGCTGGGAAGCGAGAGACCACAATCACTTGATGTCCGTCCATATAGCGCGTAATGGCAGGTGCGCCGCCGGGTGGATTATCAAAGTCAATAGTTCGCTTGTAAAGTTCAGGGTCGGTTATGGGATTTACAGTCGCTAGGTCAACATTATTAATTTTTTGTGTCCCAAATACCGAAATCACAATATCGTCAATGTTATTGGCATTATCCAAAATCAACGGGTCCATGGAATTGACCATGGTGCAGGCAATGAAGTTATAAAATCCCGGAAATTGCCCAACCGTACCGCAATTGCGATAGTTGTTGCTTTCCGCCGTTGCCATGGGTTCACCCATGTGAGTTGTTTGAATCCATGGAATCACGGATGCTTCTCGGTTCCAAAAGCGGGGGTGAAAATCATCTTGGAGGAAGGTGCCAGCCCGCGCACCAACACGGGTAACTTCGAGCAAGGTTAAGAAGTGATTGGCATACCAACCGACTTCGACAGCTCCCGCAACCAAGAGTGCCAACAGGGGGGTAATGAACGCCATTTCCAACAGGCTTTGCCCACGTTGACGATATTTGCTAGGAGGTGACTGGGTTGGCGCACCATCGAGAATCCGCAATAGCTTTCTTAGGAAGTGCCTCATGCTAAACCCTTGATATTCATTCGCACAATAACGCTTTATTGATAATACCACAATAGCACAAAGCAATACCTTACAAATGATAGGGTTTTGTAAAGGTGTGATAATATTCGTCCACACACCCCTTAATGCTGACCTTAAATGATGCTTACTCTAGCCATTGCACCTCAACATCCAGCAAATACCCCCGATTATGGCGTGATTGAATCACATTGGGAATCGTGGGATTGGCTTGGAGTTTTCGACGTAAATTGAGGATATGATTACGCACTAAAGGGGAGCTATCTGTCGCTGGATATTGCCATACATTGACTAATAAATCGGGAACAGAGTGCCATTGATTGGGTTGACTGGCGAGGAAGTTTAGCAGACGGTATTCCATGGGAGTTAAGTCGACCATCTCTTGTTCAATGATTACTTGATGCGATTCGGGTTCGATTTGCAACAGAGGTCTTGGATTATCGTCAATCGTCCCTTGATAACGGAGTTGCGCCCGTAGTCGTGCGAGTAACTCGCGAATATTGAGGGGTTTGGTTAGATAGTCATTTGCACCGCTATCAAAGATACTCGCAACATCTTCGGGTTTTTCATCATCCCCAAGCGCGATGATCGGTACATGCCCTATGGATTCTAGTTTACGAACCTGTGAGCAAAGGTCGGAAAGATCGCCAGCAGTGATATTGTTACTTAGCACCAAAACATCAGGAACAGTATCTTCTAAAGTCGCCAATAATTCGCTTTGTTTGGATACCAAAAGTAGCTGATAATCACTCAGTTCCATTGCGGTTCTGAGCATATCGCGCGTGGATTCATCATGTTCAGCAATTAACACAATCGACATCATTAACCCCTGTAACCCCATGTTTATAGCATTCTATACCCTAAGTATAACGGGATTCAGAATAATCAGGTCTGAAAAAGTTATGAATTTTCTAATGCTTCGTTGGGTGCAAACATATACCCTGCACCAAAGACTGTTTGTAAATAATTATGCTGGGGATTTCGCTCCACTTTAGTCCGTAGATTACGCATATGGGCGCGCACCAAATCAGGGTCGCCAGTATCCTCTGGATAGTCCCAGACTTTAACGAGCAATTCATCCAAGGCAATAACCGTACTTGGATGTTTCATCATATAGTGCATGAGACGGAATTCAGTGGATGTGAGTTGTATCATCTCATCTAAGACATAGAGCCGTGCTTGTGCCAAATCGAGCTTGATGTCGTTGAACAGCAATTCTCGCTTCGGCTGAGTTTCAACCGCTTCATTGCGTCGGAGTAAGGCGCGAATACGTGCGCTGAGTTCCAATAACTCAAAGGGTTTAACCACATAATCATCTCCGCCGACATCGAGTCCTAAAACAATATCATCGGTGCTACCCTTTGCTGTAAGGAAGAGGATTGGCATCGTGCGATAGGTTGGGTCACTCCGAATTTTTGAGCAAACCGCGATTCCATCCAATCCGGGCATGATGATGTCTAAAATCAGCAAATCAGGTTTGCGTTGATAAACCGCTTCAAGCCCCTGCTCACCAGAGTTCACCAATTCATATTCGAGTTCCTCGTGATCTAAAACGCGCCCTAATGTATCAAGAACTTCGGGGTCATCATCGACGGCAATCACAAACGACATAACGATTTCTCCTAGGCATGGATCGCTTCGGGTTGGTCTTTGGTCTCTGCAATAATTGGGAGTTCGACAATAAATCGAGTTCCCAAACTGACTTCACTTTCGACACGAATCGTTCCCTGACACCTTTCGACTGCTTGTCGACAAATATATAACCCCAACCCCGTCCCTTCGTCAGCTGATTTTGTTGTAAAGAAGGATTCAAAAATGTGTTCTTGGATCGCTTCTGGAATGCCATTGCCATTGTCTTGCACGACAACCGTTATTTTTTTTGTTTTGGCATCGTAATCTAAAAACACATCGATTTTCGCATCAGCTTGTCCTTGCAATGCATCGTGAGCATTCATCAATAGATTTAGCCACACATCATCTAACTGACCACGAACTGCCATCACTGGTGGAACCTTATTCTTGGTCATGTGCAATGAAACCTCAATACCGGACCGTTCAATGTGTGTTTTAACAAGGGTGACCACACCATTCAATGTTTCAACCACATCGACTGGTTCTAAATCTGCATCCGGGTTATCGGGACGCGCAATCGTCAACAAGCGTTTGGCAACACTGGCAGTTCGCTTGCCTGCGCGAATGATAGATTGCAAGGATTTGATATTCTTAGAATTCTTGGCTTCTCTGGATAAAACCAATTGTGCATCGACGATAATTGTCGTGAGCGGGTTGTTAATTTGATGTGCAACAATCGCGGCGAGTTCGCCCATGGCTGTTAAGCGGGCAGTTTGAACTAACTTTTCCTGTGTTTCGCGTAATTCTGCGAGGCTTTTTTCCAGATCCCGAACGAGATTGGCATTTTCGAGTGCGGTTGAGGCGTGGGCAAGTATCGTTCGGGCAACATCAATTTCGGGCTTCAGAAAGTTGCGATTATTTAATGTGTCTGCAAATACAACCAACCCTTGTAAATCATTTCCTCGTAAGAGTGGCAACCCCAACATCGCATGCCCGTTGAGCCAACGTAACATGGCCATCACACCGGAGGGTAAGGTATCGAATGCAGAACGGACATTAATCGTTGATTTGCTCTTGAGAGAAGTGATCAGATCTGGATGATTTTCTAATTCCATTGTTGGGGCATGTTCATTCAACCAAACACCATGCCCTGCCTCAACGAGAATTTCCAATTTGGATTCACTTTTGTGATAAATCGCAACGCGCCCCCAATCTGCTTGAGTCAACTCGATGAGATCGTGAGTAAACTTAAAATTAGTTGCTTGTCTTTCCACAACAGATTGATTCTGAATATTACTCAAGATATCGACTGCGCGTTTATTGATCTGTTTAATCACATCATCATCAAGCGTTATAGAAGTCGTCGATTTGACATAGAGGGCTTGAACCACCCCTAATATCTTTTTTCCAGCGCGGATGGGGAGTGACAGCATCCGCTTTGCACCCTGATACATCTCATCTTGAGCCGAAATATCTTGCCAAATTTGCTTCTCATCTTTCAGTTGGATCTCAAGAACTTTCCCACTGGAGGATGTTAAATCAATTCGTGAACCACCCTTGATGTCCCAAATGGCTTGTTGATAACGAGTGCGTGTTTTTAGGACAGATTTGGATTGATCCCAATCGAACAGTTCAACATGGTGAACATTCAATGCCTGACCTAATGCTTGTCCAATATGTTGGTAGGTTTTTTCAAGTGATAAGGTTGAGCCAAAGGTTTCGCTAGCACTAACGATTGTTTGCAACTCTCTCGCGCGATGGAGACTATCCTCATGAATGCGAGCATTTTCAATCGCAATTGCGGCATATGATCCTAAATTAAGTAACAAATCTTGTTGATAGGCTTCAAATTCATCTTCTTTATTGAGGTTATTCACTCCCAAGACACCAATTGGCTCGCCTTTGAGTAAAATCGGGACATAAAGAAGAGATTTCACCAGATATTCAGTTTTGATTTTTTGAGGTTCGCCCGCACCAATTAACGCTGAACGTCCGCCGTTAAATACCCGCCACGCCACCGTATCACCACTGCGGATACGAAATTGTTGGGCTGTTTCTTCATCTATACCCGCCCATGCCTTGAGAACAAGCACATTGTCCTCTGGCATTAGAATCATGCCCGCCTCTGCTTGCGTCAGGCTTCTCGCAGACTCCACAACTCGATTAAGGACTTCATTCAGATCAAGGACTTCGGTAAGCGACTGACTAACGGAGAACAAGGTCTCAATTTCTTCAACACGTCGTTCCAACGCGCGATTCATATGGGCAAAATAGCTCGAATCGCCTTTGGTCTGCTTATTTGCAGAGAGTGCGTTCATCACCTTAGAACGAATCTGTTGCGAATCTAAATTCGTAATGAGATAGGTTTCAGGAAAGACGAGGCTTTTCAAGTTTTCATGATTGATAGCAATTGCAAGACAAGGCAACTCTGGATATTTTGCTTGTATGGTTTTGTAGGTCACATCACCGGAATGCCGATCCGTCATATGGGTATCGACAAGCATCAAATCAAACTGCTCAGTTGCCAAAATATAGAGCGCATCTCGATGATTAAAGGCGACCTTCAGCGGGAAAAAACCATAGCCTAGGGAGGACTCGATTTGTTCGACTAAATCATAGTCACCCGCAATGAGCAGTAGTTTCTGGTCACTCTTATTCTCGCTCATAGTTTAGGCTTCGTCATCCGGTTTGCTCAATCGGGAGAGTCGATTTGAAAGGTCGTCATCGGCTTTGGATAGTTTCTTCGGTTCAATGGGAGTCACTTTGACATCCGGGTCATCTGACTCAACAGGAATACTGACTTCGTCTGGAGATGGAACGGGAGAATTGTTCAATAAATCTTCCACTCGACTGCGGGTATCATTTAGAAAACGTGAGACTGTTTCTCCCCCTGACTTTATCGCCTCATTGATGTTGTCTACAATAGGTGGTGTTTCCTGCTGGGGTGAAGATGGCTTTGCCTTCGGTGGTTGTGCTGGCTTTTGCAGGTTTAAATTAGCATCCAACGCATTAATTTCACGCATCAGATATTGTGTCAACATTTCATGGTCACGGAGTTCGGCTTCTGCCATGGTCAGTCGTTGCGTCGCCATCACATGCATTTCATTGAAGTGACGCGCATCAGCATCCCGCCCGTCCACAATAGCTTGGTCGGCTTTGGCGTCAAGTTCAAGAGCTTCATTCTGCAATTGCTCAACCCGTGCCTTTAACTGGTCTTCATACTCAAAGGCTTCTTCCATCCTTTTTTGGAGTTTCGCAACCTGTTCGGGTGCATTGACTCGCCCATCATTCTCTGAAGCACCGTCTTCAACCAATGAACGCAGGCGATTTAAGGGAGACTCACCACTGGTATTGTTGAGTATATCGTTCACATTAGCTTTAATTAGGGTATTGAGCTTTCGGAAAAAGTCGTCCATCAGATTACCTACAATTAGAATATCCTCTTCTGGACTATTATAACGTTAATCTGAACAATCAGCATCCCATTCCAACCGATATATCGTCATGTTTGGACCATTCACAGACTGCGATGTTGGTCCATTTGTAATAAATACTTGGCATAATCGCGGGTCATTAGGATTATCATTGGGAATTTGGTCTGGAAACGCCATCAGATAATCGGCATCCAGTTCTTCCAAGTAACGCCATAAGGCATCCCCGTCGGCAACTAAGGTCACCAACTCTGGTGTGACTAAGCCGGCAATGTCGATCATCTCACGAGGCGAATAATAGCCAACTGCGCCAATGTCGTGAATTGCCAAGAGGTCGTCGTCGGACAAATTTGCTTCAATCCAGAATGCAGAGGCAACCATTTCTTCATTAATAATCGCCACATCTTGGGAATACACTGAGGGAGCAATCCCAATAGCAAAGACAACGGTGATTAGGGTCGCAGAGACGAACAGAGCTTGTGCCATTACCCGTTGTATCAGTCCCTTTCGTCGCCACTCTGTTAGCAAGATAAACGTTCCTACCGAACTCAATAATATCAGCGAGGGCAATGCAGGGATGACATAACGTCCATGTTGATAGGTCGCTGGTAGTCTTGCCGCATAGAGCGCAATTAAGGCAATTGCCCAGATAAGCGGTAGAAAATAGATGAGCAATCGTTGACCCAATGATTGACTCAATAACCAGCGCAAAAAGTAAACTAGTCCGAGTAAAAAGAGGGCAAATCCCCCTGCAATGAGTGGCACAAGCAAGGAAGAAAAGCGTTCAAGGTAGGGTAAATCCAGTAATAGCGCATGTTGTTCAAATTTGGCTGATGCCGTATTAGGCAAAAAACCACCCGTGAGTTGGAAATTAAGGAAAAGATAGGGCGAGATGATGAGCAAAAATCCAACAGCCGAAGCTATCCCCCACTGCATTACACGCTTCAAATCGCCTTGTGGACGGACTAACAATATAATGAACCCGATAATACCACCCAGCATAATCCCTTCGGGGCGGGCGAGCATCGTTAATCCTGTCAAAACTCCAAAGAAAAAACCACGTCGTAACAGACCTTGTTGAGCATCCGACTCGACCCAAGCGCGATAAATCAACGCCATGGTGAGGAAGCTAAAGAGTGCCGTTTCCATGCCGGAAGCTGATGCCCAAATAAGATGCCACGTCAAGACAAGCATCAAGCCGACATAAAGCCCAACGAATCGTTGTTTAGGTAACAACTGTTCTGTCATGCGACTGCCAAGCATTCCGATTCCAGTCAATGATAATGCCCCAACCAGATGCGCCCAGAGGAAAGGCGACAATCGCAAGAGGTAGCCAACAGAAAGCACCACAGTATATAAAGGAGAGGTTGATGCCGCGCTGGGTTCACCCGGAACAAACGCCCATTCTCCTCGTAAGGCTAGATTACGTGCATAGACCTGATGTATCCAACTGTCATCCAACGGAAAGCCTTCACCCGCAACTTGCACATAAATTGCAACTAATCCGATTGCCAAAATCAGATAGAGAATATCTTGCTGTCGGAATTTAGTTATGAAGGATGGCATAGAGTCGCATATCTTTTCGGCTTAAAGGAATGGGCGATAAAAATTCAGGGGGATCATCCACATCAAATGCGAATTTGGCTGAGGCGGCAGAAATCAAGCCATCCTCCTGTACGCCTTCAATCAGGAGATAATCGACCTCATACTCTCTCGCAATAGTCGGCACGATTGTGACTGGCTCATTGGGTAACACCATCCCGCCTAATCCCGTGAAATAATAGAGTTGTGCAGGGTCATTAATCATTACACGAGCGTTGTCTGGAAGCATTCCCTGTAATTCCTGATAAATGCTCGGTGTATGTGCTTTGACTCGTCTATGTTCAGGCAATACTTCTGACAAAGTGAGTATCATCGCAACCACAATAATCATCACAGAAAAGATAGGCTGAGCTGTTCTTGGATTCCAAGTACGTCGTCGTGCCGAAATCCAGTCAATGACCTTATCTAAGCCAATTACCCCTAACACTGCCCAAAATGGAAGTAAAGCAATTGCCGAATGAAATAGTCCACCACGATAACCGGGATAAGGGAATACAAAGGTCATTGCCAGATGTATCCCTAGTGCGTAAATCCAGAATCCTCGTAACAAAGGATCGTGTCGGCGAATCCATAAGCCAATGAGCATCAAAGGCGTAACAATCACCCAGCCCTGCTCGGCAATGAAGTGTCCTAAGTTAATTGGAATAGCTTCCCAACGTGAAGCCACGAAGGTATCCAACCCATTGGCAAAAAATGCTTCAGGATTGGAGTCAGGTGGATAATTGAACAAGTCATTGTATTCTGTGAACCAAATAGATTGTGTCCCACCTGTTGGAAGTGGTGTGCCGATGACATCGAGATTGCGAATGAACCACGGAGTCATCGTCAGCAAATAAGCCAGTGTCACCAATCCAAGCCAGATGAATCGTTGTTTTAAGTTGACTTTTCGCTTAAGAAAATCAGTTGGAAATAGCAAGACAGCCCATGCTACGAAAAGCATCAACAAGCCATCTGCGCGAGTGAGATGAGACAATCCAGCCAAGATGCCGACACCAACCCAAATCAGCCAACGTCGAGACGATTCACGGGTTAAGCCAAGTCCCATCAAGAGTAAACAAGATGCGCCAATCAAAGCATACGGGGCAAAGGTATCGGTTGCGCCCCATCGTCGCGCGTAGAATCCACTAAACAATACCAGCAATCCTGCCACCCATGCGTGACGAGTATTCCCGCCGTGTCGTTTTCCAAGCCAGAAGGCAATGAGTATCGTGCCGAAAAACATCCACCAAAGCGGAAGTTGTGCCACAGCATAATTATCAGGTGCATTGAGTAGTCCCATGCTCATACCACTGATAATCGACGTCAAGGGCATCCAATAGAGATGGGACGGAGCAGGCAACGTATCGGGCGCGCCGATGTATGTCCATAAGTAATCGTCAACTAGCCCTTCTCCTCTGGCAATGCGGTTGGCGGCGTTCATGTGATAAAAGGCATCTGTGAAATAAGGTTGCTCAATGATGCCAATCGTTAGCAAAAATGAACCTATGAAAGCGATAGCGATGAACAACCAAGTGAGGCGAGATACGTTTCTCAAGACTCTATTCACCTTGTACAGGAATGCCCCATATCACGACTTCCCCGTTACTATCAGTAGTTACCAGAAGTTTACCGTCGGGACTAAATCGAGTAGTGGTCGCGTAATAGGCGTGTTCACCAGATAATTGGGTCAAAACCTGTTCGTTGGTTAAGACACCTTCATTGAGCAATAAATCCATATCGAAAACATAAATTATGCCCCATGCCTCATCGGCATTCACAGGAGCAATATTACTTCCGCCAACCGCTACCAATGAAGAATCAGGGCTAATGCCTATCCGACCTTCAAAAAATATTTCGTTAGCATGTATTTCAGCCACATTACTTAGGGATATAGAAGAAATAAACTGCATCCCAGTATATCCTGTATAACCCGTTTGCGAATTTGGAGTAATCAAATAGTCTCCAAACTCAGTCAAATAAGTTGCAAATGAAAAGTCAGATTGTACTTGAAATTGCTGAAGTTCTAAGTCGATCACCCCTGACTGTTCAGCATAAAATGATGCTGTAAGCAGTTTTTTGTTCTCCTGCAAGAAACCAACTAAAGACAAATTGCAGTAGAATTCACAATCATTAATTTCTAGCAGAGAAATAGTTTCAAGCAATTCACCAGACTCATATTCATAAATTTTAACTATATTTTCATCAGGTATCGCAAAGCGAGTCCCATCAGGACTGAAAATTGCCTTGCTATCCACTGTATCTACAATCTCAAAGGATATAGGGTCAATAATTTTTCCACCGCAACTAATATGAGAATCATCAGAGAAAATTTGGATACGGTAACAGGCTTCTTCGCTTATTGGAGTTGGTGGAACGTCAAAGTCGTCATAGACCCACAGTCCGTCAGTATCGGAAATCAACAAGTCATCTTGTAACCACTTAATATCACGTATAAATGTATGCTGAAACGAATACAGTGCAGTTAATAGATTCGCATTTTCAACAGTGATTAACTCTAACTCGAAGGTCTCATCGGCATATAGTTGCGGAAGCAAAATAAACGCAAAAATCAATAGTAAAAGCAAACATCTAATCATACTTTTCTCTCCCGCATTTCTGATACAGGTTGATTCCACCAGCGGTTACGGGTGAGCCAATGCAAAATAAGTACTAAGAAAGGAGCTGGCACGAACAAGGTGGGATTCTCAAAGTCGCCTTTAATCGTGGTGAGAAAATGCACCCAAGGGATAATCAAGGTGAGAATGATGACAACCCACGCCCAGAGTTGCCCGTTTCTAACCTTTGGTTTGGTCAGTTCACGCATGTAAAAGATAAAAGGAATCATGAAGACAACAAAATGGGGTGTTGCGGTACGAGGCGCAGAGAGATGCGTCACAGTTAACGTTAGCACAATCGTCCACAACCAGCGATTCCAGTGATGCTTAATCAGCACTTGATACCATGACCAAATCATAAACAGATAAAGCCCGATATTGATAAGTGCCTCAATGATATTGCCAAAACCGCCATTCACCACCCATTTATCCGTTATGGTATCGACACTAAGCCATGGGAAGTTGGCAACTACCCAGACTGGACTGCCGATTTCTGTATAAGAGGGATACAGGCGCACTTGGTCAATCCAATCGCCCAGCCATGTCGGAACGAATAAAAATGAAGCAATTATCAAGACCGCGAACATGCCGACAAAGCTACCGACAAAGACGTAGCGTTTTTGCTTTAATCCCCATAGAAGCAAGAAAGGCACGAGCAAATAGCCCATCTGTGGCTTGAGGGTGGAGATAGCAAGAGCTACGCCAGCTAAGTCATCGTGTTTTCGGACAATTGCCCATAACGTGAGAACTTCCAGAAAATAGACGGCATGCCCTAGCTGACCGAGTAACAAACCACGCGCTGGATAGTATGCCAAAATTGCGATTGCCACTAATCCACCGAGAAGCAAGGGTCTTGGTTTCCAACGGAATAAACTGAGGAGTAGGAACAAGCCACCCAGCAAGCAGACTTCGAGAAGGGTCATCAGAATGGCAGATGCCCAAGCATAATCCATATGGACAAGTGGATAGATGAGAATAGCTGTATAGAAGGGATACACGAACAAACCGGGGTCTTCCCCCTCAATCACGGCTCGACCATAAATCCGTTCCTGAATATTCAAGCTAGCTTCATCACCATAGGGGTTTAATCCATCTTGCCAGAAAGAACGCGCCCCTTCCCAACGAGACATAAAATCGTTGTGTCCGGGATAATCGCGGGTCAGCGTGTTGTAGGTGGCAACCACCACTACAATAAACACAACAGTAGAGATTAGTCCTAGAAATAAATGTTGTCGATTGACTGCACTCATCCGATACCTTAATAGCAAAAACTATTCAACTTCAAAGAAGTCACGGTCAACACGTTTAACGACATAATTAGCTTCGACGCTAACCCCTACATCATGTTCAATCATTAGCTGGGTTAATTGCTTACCATCAATAAGGACTATCTTGTGGGTTTGCATATTTTCAGCATACTCTCTAGCAGGAGCTGAAAAACTTGAGGTTGTGATAAAAACACCTTTGGTTGCTCCTCGTCCAATCAGACTGCCGACAAATGCTTGAATTTCGGGTCGTCCGATGCTGTTGTTTTCGTTCCAGCGTTTGGCTTGCAAATAGATAATATCAAGTCCTAGCTTGTCCTCCTGAATATAGCCATCTAATCCGCCATCTCCCGACTTACCTATTGTTTTTCCAGCATCTTGTAATGTCCCTCCATAACCCATCGCAAGAAGTAAATCAACAACTAATTGCTCAAAGAATTCAGGGGATGAAGCTAAGACATATTCCAAAAGTTCATCAGATAATTGCCGAAGCAAACTTTGGTGAACACTTTTTATTAATTCATCCGGAGTTTGTTTTGATTCGACAAATACAGATTCATGTTCATTGGGTGAATCATCTTCATTCGTTGAAGGGGTAACAAAATCAACAAATTCTTCAAATTGCATCAGAAAATCCTTGTCTATATCGGATGGATTCTGATGCAAAACGTCTAAACCTAGTTCCGTAATTCTGAAATATCCTCTTCGAGTACCTTTTAACAAATTTGCCTTTTTCAAATAAGTATTTGCCCAATGTACTCGATCAGAAAATTTTCTCTTCTTACCGCTCGGCAAAAGTTCATTAAATTCTTCTTCTGATAATTGAAGAGCGTCAGCAATCGCCACAACCGCGTCTTGAATATGATGTTCAACACCATCTCCAGCAAATTGAAGTAATGGAAGCATTAATTTATCGTAAGTTGGAACTGCCATGTTTCTGCTTTCACAAATGGTTATTCAGGTATGGGTTCTTGGCGCAACTTCTGATAAAACGCCACTGCCAAGCTGATGAGCAAGATCGTGCGCCCGACAACAACAATCACCCACGGCATAAACAAACTTCCACTAATCACCCCACCTGTATCGCCTGTGCGGATAAACAGGAAGGGATATTCCACAAATGCCATGAGACTGAGCAAGACGGTCACAAGTACCCCTTCTCGTGTCGGAAAAACGAGCAAGGTTAATGGGATAATTTGCGTCAACCACTGCGGACTCCAGCCCTGCGATTGCAGATAGAAAATCACGAGCGTAATCCCGACAAACGCAACCAAGCCGATGTTATCGAATCGTCGTGTGCGGAGAAAGACGAATAAGCCGATTGCCCCCGCAATGCCGAGACGTAACCATGATGGAATACGAGCGGGATTTTTCCCGACTTCATTCACTCCTTCTGCGGTTAGATGCGATTCGACAGAGCCGAAGTTACCTGTACCATAATTGCCATCCACAATCGCCCACACCGTCTGATACGAGGCTTTACCAAATTGTGCGGTGACGGAAACAGCTGTCAGTTCTGCATTGGAGGCAAAAAATGGGAGATAGACTAACACAACCACACCCAATGAAATCGCAATGGTTCGTAGAGCAGTTTGGGTATCCCGAAAGCGAATCATCGCGCCGAAGACGAGGGCTGGCACAAATTTCACGAGGATACCAATGGCTAAAGCAATAGCCGCGCGCGTCTCTTGTTGTCGAATGAGATACCAAACACCCAGCAACAAG
>JANQRM010000542.1 GCA_028284565.1 Anaerolineae bacterium
TTTGTTGCCTTCTACTACTTCAGCGACGAATTCATGACCTAACACGCCTTGAAAGTTATGATACCCCTTCACGAGTTCCATATCCGTATTACAGATGCCTACACACCGCATCTTGAGGAGTGCTTGATGAGTTTCCCGTTTTGGGGTGGGATAATGAGTATCCAAATGTAAGGTGTCGTCATACACAAGGGCGCGCATCTTGGTTGATTCCTAATCTTCTGTTTCAACACGCTTTGGTTTTTCGCCACCGAGAAACGGAAGGCTTCCTTTTTCCCAAGCGACGAGCAAGGGGACGGCTGTAAAGATGGACGAGTAAGTTCCTGAAAGGAGACCAAGAAACAGAATAAAAATAAACTGCTTAATCGACTCACCACCAAAGAGCAAAATTGCCGCCATGATGAAAAAGGCGTTCAGTTGAGTTGCTAAAGACCGATGTATTGTTTCCCAGATGCTACGGTTGACAATGGTTTCGTAAGGTTCGCCAAGATGCTTAGGAATATTCTCGCGGATTCGGTCAAAGACGACTATAGAGTCTTGTACGGAGAAGCCTACCACTGTCAATACAGCTGTTAAGAACAGAGCATCAACCTCCCATCCGACCAGTAAGCCAGCCAATGACATGACACCCATAACAACGAGAACATCGTGTACCATAGCCAAAATCGCACAGACCCCGTAGCGAAATGCATTCGGTACTTGTCGAAAGGCAATTACGATGAAGCCCGTTATCACCAAGCCCGCCACAGCAACTGCCGCCAGAGCCGCACGTGCAACTTCTTGCCCAACTGTGGCGGAGACGGTTTCAATACTCAGCGCATCATTGTCTAGGGGGGCGATATTATTCAGCTCATCCAGAATTTGAGAGCGTGTGTCCTCATTATGAAAACTACTACGGATTGACCAGCGATAATCTTCTGCTGTTCCGAGGCTTTGTAAAACGATATTTTCATCGCCAACGCTAGCAAATATGCCACGAATATTGCTTTCAGTTGCACCTGATTCGGTGAACTGTACTTCATAGATACTTCCACCCAAGAAGTCAATTCCTAGCCGAAAGGGACTACCAATGGTCACTGTAGAGTAAATCATCAACGCGATACCCGGCACGATGAATAGCGCAGAGAGCAAGAAGAACCAGCGTCGTTTCTCGACAATATTAAACATCTCTACACTCCCATCAACTTCGGATTTTCAGTCAGTCGCTCTTCAGCCAAGCCTGTAAAGGTATAGAGGAAGGTACGTGTGACAATGACTGCCGTAAATAAGTTCAAAACCAGACCAATTCCCAGCGTTACAGCGAAGCCACTAACGATACTCGCGCCCGGCGTTTGCCCAAACATAAACAAAATCCCACAGATGATAATGGTCGAAAGGTTCGAGTCACGAATTGAAGTCCATGCACGGTCAAAGCCTGCATCCAACGCTTGGTTGAGAGGTAAACCTGCCCGCAATTCTTCTTTGATGCGCTCGAAGATGAGAATGTTGCCATCGACAGCTGTTCCAATTGAAATCAGAAAACCTGTGATGGCTGGCAAGGTCAATGTCACAGGTATCAACTTAAATACCGCTAAATTGAGCAAAATAAAGACAATTAATGCCAAATCTGCTGCAAAACCCGGGACACGATAATAGATGAACATAAACGCCAACACAACAATCACACCGATGATACCGGCGCGGATACTCAATTCGACAGACTCTTGTCCTAAGGTTGCACCGACTTGCTGGACGCTTTCGATTCCTAAAGGAATAGGCAAAGCTCCAGAACGCAATTGCAATGCTAGGGTACGAGCTTCATCTTCCGTGAATTGTCCTTGAATGACCCCTCCATCAGTCAAGCGGCTGTTGATACGTGGCGCAGAAAGAACTTCACCATCCAAAACAATCGCCATCGGTTCACCCACACGCGAGCCTGTGAAATTCCCAAAAATCTCTACAAAATCAGGTTCGATCTCAAAGGAAATCTGCCATTGTCCTTGTCCCCCTTGATGTGCTGGCAACAAAACGGCACTCGCGGCTTTCAAGCCTGCACCTGTCATCACAGTTTCAAAGGGTTGTCCAGTGACGGGATGGGTGAGATAAGTCTCAGTTGTATTCTCTTCTTCTCTTCTATTTTGATTTAAACGCACTTGCTCAGTCGTCAAGATTTTTTGCCCAGTGTAATTTGGGGCTTGTGCTGATAATCCTCCAAAGTCTACAAATTCGAGCAGGGCAGTTTGCTGAATTGTTTCGATTGCCTGTTCAGGATCACTCACACCGGGTAATTCCACTAAAATACGATCTCGTCCCTGCACTTGTATCGTGGCTTCGGTCAACCCTAAGGCATTTACCCGACGCGAGACATTGTTGGCTGTCTCTGCTAGTTCTTCGACTGTGAAATCCTCTGGTGGCAATTCAGATTGCAATAACACCCGCAGTCCACCAACGAGGTCGAGTCCAAGACTTTGTTGAATATTCACATCAATATCGACTTCACCATCCTGATTAAAATCCAGTTCAAAACCTTCTGTATCCGGCAAGGCAACCCAAAAGCAAAAGATACTCAGGATGATGATGAAAGCAAGCCATCCAGATTGGCTCTTCATACGTTTTGTTCCTTTAGCTGTTGTTCATCAATCTGCGCGCCGTCAACTAAGATGCCACGTTGAGCGTTCTCGGCAATGGCTTCAGGGTCGAAGCGTTGTTGTAAAGCGGCAGTTAATAGACGGATTTGTAAACCATCGGCGATTTCGACAACCGCGATTCCAGTATCCGCATTGAGATCGACAATTTTTCCTATAATGCCCCCATAGGTCACAATCTCATCGCCATATTCTAGGGTTCGGACATATTTCTGCTTATGCTGGAAAGCACGCTGTTTTGGGAAAATCACCATCGCCCAATAAGCACCCAACGCTAACACCAAAATTACACCAACCAATAATAATTCAGGGAGATTCATGAATGTCTTCCTATACTTCACAAGTCGGCACGCATTATAACCACAACCCCAATCCCTTAACACCCTGACTCATTACTGGCTACTGAACAGGTGATAACCATTCTCATTGTTTGTACTACCAAAAATCTTACATCGCTTTGGTGCTAAGTCGGTAGATTTTGGGTATGAACTCGTTTATTTGCCAGTTTTGTCTGTTTATCAGGCACTTCTTACGAATATAGATGATTGCTTGACCATCGCCTGGAAACCTCCTACAATACCAGCCAACCTAATTCGGCATTGCCATAGGATGGTCTTATGAAGCGTCATTTAAAAAGCCTTTTTCTTATTTGTGTTTTTATGAGCCTTTTATTGATTGCATTTCCTGTTTCTGCTGGTGATACGGTTCTCAGCAACAATGCTGGTTCTGGCAACAATACCTTCTTCATAGACGGTGAACAATCGCTGGTCATGAATGGCTTTGACCTAGCCGCTTTAGGTGTTTCCCTACCGACAACACTTGATGCTGTCAGCATTTCTGTCGATATACCTGTACCTGCTTCTTCAGTAGGAGTCGTTGTTTATCAAGATGGTAATGGTGGTTCTCCTGTTGATGCTACGCTTGTTGCCCGTCAAACTGTGACCATTGCGACTTCTGGTACGGCTCGCATTGTGCTGGATACACCTGCATCAATTACTGAACCTGTTGTATGGGTTGGTTTTTATTTGCCTGTTGGCTTCGTTTTCAATGCAGACACGTCTGGCTCATCCGTATTGACCTATTGGGCATGGACTCCCAACAGTACATTTGACCTTGCTAACCTTAGCTCTGCAGGTGTTTTGGGTCCGGCAGATGGCTCTGCACCTGTGAACATCAACCTGAATGGCATTGCCCGTATCACTGCCGAATTACAAACATCTGCTACGACATCGACCACCGTAACATCTGGTGATGGCACAATCGGTACGCAAGTTGTCTCTAATGCGACAGTTGATACCAGTATCCTTGAAAATTATTTTTATTGTGGACCTGTCTTTTTCGACCCACAAGATATTGGGATTACAGCTGGTGGGCGGTTTGATTTAACCTGTCGTGCGGATATTCCTCGTGTTTCTCCCGGAACTATTCGTCAGCCTGTCAATTTGCGGCGTGCAGGCTTCTTGTTCGATATCGCCGCTTATGGTGATTACACCAGAGACCCTAATGACCGTGAACGCCTGCCAATTCCTGTGACACATTGTATCCGCCCTCAAGAAGGTGATTTGGAGAATTCTGTGATTGGTGTTGCTTACGGTTCACCTCGCTCATGGGAAATTTTGCCAACCGTTCGTTATGGTGATTTAATCTGTGCAGAAGTGACCCACTCTGGTAATCTTTCTTACTTCCTGCCTGACGATGATAGTAATCCACCCTTGAATGTTAATTTGACATATGGCGATGTCACAGTTGAACCGCATCCACTTGAATGTGGTTTGCCAACAGGTTTTCAAATTATCGTTCGGAATACGGGTTTTGAATGGTTTAGTGTGCCTGATAATCGAGTGAAAGTCTTAGTGGAGAATATCCATGTTCGTACGGGTATTATCACAGGTGCAATCGAATATCACTTTGAGCCATTGGGTCCCGGATTATCAATTGAACTTGTTGCACGTGAGTTCATTGTCGATGAGTTTTTGAATGAATTACATCGCCTTGTCTTTACCATAGATTATGACAACCAAGTCAATGAGCAAGATGAAACCGATAATGTGTTCATCACCGACTATATTTTGGTTGTCAACAAAGACCTTGGCAAATGTGCGCCACGTCCTAGCTAAAAGGCTATCCTAAACTGATGCGTATCGTTACGAACAAGCGACTTGTAGATCGTAATAAGAAAATCTCAACTTATCTGTTCTTTGGGACATTCGCTGTGTTGATTGCTGGCTTTGTCTTTATCAACCAAAGTCTATTTACGGGCGAAGCCCCACCGTTATGGATTGTCTTAGCGCAGGCTTTGGTGTTGCCTGTTGCCTTTGGCTTGACCTTAGCATCTGTGCGGATGACAAATTTATGGGCGCGTCAACCTCGTCCAGAAGTGGCGATTCCAGAAGGTTTAAAAGGTCTGAGTAACAAAAGTACGCTTTATAATTACCTGCACTTTCCGGCTCGACATGTGTTAATTTGCCCGCAAGGAATCTTTGCGATTGTGACTCGTTGGCATGATGGGGAATTTACAGTTGAAAATGACCAATGGACTTCGCACCAAAAAATTTGGAGTCGCATTGCCAGCGCAATTCGCTTTGATGGGGTTGGCAATCCTCATCGAGACGCTGAGAAGGCGGTGTCGAAAGTCAAAGAAGTCCTTGCACCCATTGCACCCGATGCTGAGGTGCATCCTCTGATTGTTTTTGTTGACCCCAAAGTTGAATTGAATATCAATAATTCATCCATTCCAGTTTTGTATGCCGACCCCAAACAAGAACCTAGTTTGAAGGGTTATTTGCGGGATTTGAACCGAGAACAGTCAGATGATGACTCGTCGGATAAGCGACGCAATGAATTACCGATTACGGACGAGCAATTGGAAGCCTTTGATAAGGTCACGATGTCCTAAGTCGCCTCATGCAACGCCCAAATACCCTCATTATCCTTATCCCGATTATCTTACTAGGATTTGGTCTGCGCCTATTTCAATTGGATGTTGTTCCCTTACGAGGGGATGAAGCCTTTAGTGCGATTAATTGGGCAGAACTCCCACTATCACAATCACTGACTAACATTGCAACTTTTGAACCGCATCCTCCACTGACTTATATATTCTTTCATGTTTGGGGCTTAATCTTCGGCATCCGCCCCGAATTTATTGTACGGATGATGCCTGTCATCGCCAATGTATTGGGGATTCCGGCGATGTTTGCGTTAGGTTATCGGCTCTTCAATCATCAAGTTGGTTTATTAGGGGCATTCTTGTGGGCTATCCACCCCTTTGAAATCTGGCATTCACAGGACTTTCGTAATTACAGTGTATGGGCATCGCTCAGTGTTGTATCACTCTGGCTGGGCATCCGACTTGTTCTCAATGAACGTCGATGGATTGATTGGATTTTGTATGGTGGATTATCACTCATCACATCGCTTGTTTTTTACATGGAGCTTGTCTTCATTGGCACGTTGGGCTTGTTTGTCTTAGGTCATTGGCTCTGGGATAGAAAGCATCATAGTAGTCGTTTTGTCATAAAATTCTTGGGGCTTCAGGCTGGCATCATAGGCATTACATTACTTGCTTTTGTTACATTTCAACGTCTCTTGTTACAACCCACAGGCTATGGTGGTAATGTCGCTCAGTTTGATGCTTTACGACTTTTAACAGATTTTGTTCCTATTCTGAACTTTGGTGAAACCTTGCCATACCAGTGGAATCAAGTGCTGTGGATAGGGTTGTTCCTGTTCTTTGTTGGTCCATGGTTGAATGTTTATCGACGCACTCCGCAACACGCTATATTCTTGCTTATGCTCATCGCTGTGCCGATGGTAATGCTCAGCATAATCTCCACACGAGTTGAGATATTTGCCCCGCGTTATATCATTGCGTCTGTTCCAGCGTTCATTTTACTATTTAGTGCCTCAGTTGTCATTTTGTCCAGCATGGTTAAGTCCCCACAAACAAGAAGAGGTTTTGTCGTTGCTATAATCGCAATTTGGACGGGACTCAGTGCTTACAGTTTGAGTGAGTATTTTTTCAATCCCTTTCATGTTAAAGCTCAAGACTGGAAATCCCTTACAGATTATTTGGAAGCAAATGTCGGCGTGAATGACCTTGTGATTCAAGCCTCAACAGACCCCTCATTCGGCTATTATTACGACGGCTTGGCAGATGATATCGGATTACCGTATAACCATCTTGAAACCGAAGCCAACATCATCGCCCAATTGGAAGATGCCAATGACAACTATGAAAGTATCTGGTTAGTAGCGAATGCCCCCCATGAATGGGATAACGGAACAACTGCCCCCAACTGGTTATCTGCTAATCTACAACTTGTCCGTGAGACAAACATTCCCAACTTGCCCATTCGCCAATTCCGCACTTGGGAGGTCAATGATATCGAATATGATGATACAGCACTGGCTACTTTTGAAGATTTGATAGAACTCGTTGGCATCGACATTGCTCCAACGATTGATCCCACTGGTGAACAGATGCTCTTGCTCTACTTTGAACCCCTTGCACAAAGTGAGATGAATCTCAAGTTGTTCGTGCATCTCATCGGCGACATTAACCCAGAAACGAACACACCACTCTGGTCACAGCATGACCAATTCCCACAATCCGGACGCATTCAATCAACGACATGGACAATCGGTGAGGTCTATCGGGAATGGATTGAACTGCCACTCGATAAGGTCACAGCCGGAACATACACCATTCATGTGGGCTTCTATAACCCAGAAACTGGCGACCGCTGGTTTACTGTGGAAGGTATAGACCATGTAGTCATCGGTGAATACACCGTTCGATAGCCTATGGAAGAAAAAAGGCACACCTTACGATGTACCTTTGGCTTATTCGACGGTGACTTAACTGCCGAGATCATCCAGCTTTTGCTGCCACTTGCCAAGTAGACGATTGTAGATGGCTTCTGAGATTTCACCATTCATCAAACGCATATCAAGCGCATCAATCGCACCTTGAATTTCTTCTGCGGTC
>JANQRM010000551.1 GCA_028284565.1 Anaerolineae bacterium
TCGCGCATGAGGTACACGATAAAGCGCGATTTGAAGCCAATCTTGTGTATACTAATAATCCCTTTACCGGAGCCATGCGCGGTTTCGGCGGACCCCAAGCAACCCTGTTCGTCGAAGCTCAGATGGATCGACTGGCTACTGAACTGAATATGAACCCTTTGGAGTTCCGATTACAGAATGCGAATCGACCCAACGAAACTACGCCTCAAGGATTGAAGATATCGACGTGTGGCTTAAAGGAGTGCCTTGAAGTGGTTGGTCGTTTGCGTGATAAGGAGACTAATCAAACTCCGCCGGGTAAACAGCGAGGGATTGGTTTTGCGGCGACCATGAATGTTGGCGGTGGGGCGCGTATGCATCGGTCTGATGGTTGTGGCGTAATCGTCAAGGT
This sequence comes from Anaerolineae bacterium, assembly GCA_028284565.1. The sequence continues at coordinate 392 of JANQRM010000551.1, forward strand.
GGATGACTTTGGGCAGGTGACGATTATTACGGGTGCAACGGAGATTGGTCAGGGAGCTGATGTTGTGCTGTCTCAAATTGTGGCTGAGACATTGGGTGTATCTATAGATAGTGTGCGATTTGTCAATGGAGATACGGGTACTGCTCCTTGGGATGTTGGTGTTCACGCCAGTCGTACCACGTTTGTCGCAGGTAATGCGGCGTTACAGGCGGCACGGGAAGCCAAAAGACAGATTTTGGAAACCGCGTCAGAATTGCTAGAGGTGGAATCTGCTGATTTGGTCATGCAGGACAATAGGATATTTGTCCGTGGTTCCCCATCAACGGGATTGCGCTTAGATAAGGTTGTACGGGCGCGCCACTTTCGTCGGGGTGGGGAAATTGTTCAGGCACATGGATGGTATGATCCCCCGAATGAGCAGGTTGGTTCTGACATGGTTGGCAATTTGTCAGCAACCTACAGCTTTGGGGCGCAGGCAATTGAGGTCGAAGTGGATATTGAAACTGGACAAGTGCGCGTACTGCGAGTGCTTACAGCCAATGATATTGGTCGAGCTATCAACCCGATGTTAGTGGAGGGTCAGCTTGAGGGAGGTATCCATATGGGTTTGGGCTATACCTTGAGTGAGGCATTGTTTATTGAAGACGGTAAAATTCAAAACAATTCGTTTCGGGAATATGGTATCTTTACTGCCTTGGATATGCCCTCCATTGAAATTGAGACTATTGAGACACATGATCCTTTAGGTCCATTTGGTGCAAAAGGCGTAGGGGAAATTGGTGTGGCTCCAGTCGCGCCTGCCGTACTAAACGCGATTTATAATGCTACTGGTGTGCGACTTCATACGATACCTGTCATGCCTGAAATGATATTAAATGGATTGGATGCGCTTCGTCTAAAGGAACAGACTGTCAATTAAGCATGACGTTGCGCCTCTGGTTGTACGAGAATTTGCATCAAATCGGGCAAGGGATAATAACAAGGTTTTAACCTCTTTCTATTTGATACCACCCAGCATAAATTACAATCATCCCGCTACCTACCCGTTGCTATTCGCGTCAATTTTCATAGGGAACATGGCAGACCTTGGATACTTGCTCTGACTTTATGTAAGCATCTACGGCAGGGTAGTTCTCTTGTCGGTTAGGTGTATGCAATATAACCGTATTTATACGATTTTCCAAGAATAATTGCTCATTTCTTGACTTTATCGAATTAGGAATGCTATAATTCTGTAAATTTCATAATTTTGAGCTATCTTGTTAAATTGAAGAGATTGTTTAACAAATCGGCTCTCATACCTAAGCGGTTCTTATCATTGTTGGTATTCAAGCATCAATCACTACAGTCCCCACAAGTTCCGCGTTGAATCATTTAGGCATATAAGTGGAGGATATGATGGCAGATAGTGAAAAGAAGGTTTATCCCGTTAGGATGACGGTTACTGAAGCCCATCCAACTTGTGCGGCTGGTCATAAAGTTGGTGATGAATGGATTTGGGAAGATACCACCCCACCCGGCATCTGTAGCTCGGTGTTTGCTTGTTCATTCAACGCTTATTTGGGACTCCGTTTTGGTGGAAAAGAACCCGAAGCAGAAATGGTGTTGCAGTCTCGACCCGGCGAACATGGTCCAGAAGGGTATACGAATGAAGCCATGACCACCATTTATCGTCGGTGTCCAGACCCTAACAAACGTGTCGTGATTGCCTTAGAACGCATCGTGGATGATTTGGATGCCGAAGACAGCAATCCATCGAAAGATAAGAGCGAATAAATACATACATACCCTCCTCAATATAGGCTAATTAGATTGTAGTTCGATGCTTTGTGGTGACGGAATACGCTAAAGCATTGACTACACACATTTATTAAATGGAGAATTCATAATGGGTAATGATTTTGAAGGCTTGATGTTTCCGGTTAAAGCCACTGTCACGAAAGGGTGTGGCGCAGGTTGTCGAGTCTCTCACGATGTTGGGCAAGTCTGGTTGATGCGGAGTACCCCACCCGGCATTTGCTCCTTTGCATTCAATGCCATGTTCCCCGCCTATTGGACACTCCGATTTGGAGGTTCAGACCCGCGCGAAGACAATCCAGATGTTATGCACGTCGGTTGCAGTCAACCTGCTTGTGGCGCCCAGTTCCGGGTGGAACGTATTGCGGAATCAGAAGCTGAGGAATTTCAGGTACAAGCTGACAATAACACGACTGAAGAACTACAGAAATCCTTTCCTGTAGGACTTAGCCGAAGAATAGAGTAACCCTGCCGATGTTGGGTCAGCGTCTTTTAGGTAAAACAGCCATTATCACCGGCTCTGCTTCAGGTATTGGGCGCGCAACAGCCATTCTTTTTGCTCAACATGGCGCGCGTGTGGTGGTCAATACCGATCTCAATCTGCAAGGTGGTGAAGAGACTGTCGCTATGGTTCACGAGGCTGGTGGCGAAGCCATCTTCGTCCAAGGTGATGTTGCTTCTGGAGCAGATGTGAAACGACTGGTTGATACCACGCTTGAAACCTATGGTCAGCTAGATATTTTGATCAATAATGCCGCTGTCGTCTCTCCCAACAAAATAACCGATATGCCGGAAGAAGATTGGGATCGCACAACAAATGTTGTCCTCAAGGCGGTGTATTGGACGACAAAATATGCTATTCCTGCCTTGAAGACTGCTGGGGGCGGTTCGGTCGTGAATGTCTCCTCAATCAACAGTGGCATGGTCGCCAATGTGGCTTGGCCCGCTTACACCGCCGCCAAAGGGGGTGTGAATGCCTTGACCAAACAATTGGCTGTTGATTATGGACCCGATAACATTCGTTTTAATGCCGTCTGTCCGGCATCTATCAGCAAGTTACCACTCGAAGAACAACTCCAGAAGGATTCGTATAACACAAGCCATCGGGTCGATGCTTATCCTCTACGTCGCTTTGGTAGCCCTGTGGATGTTGCTCATGCCATTCTCTTTTTAGCGTCTGATGAAGCGGCTTTCATTACGGGTTCATTGTTAGTTGTCGATGGTGGACTGACGAGCCAAACACCTGAATTATTGTTATCCCCTTCTGGGCGTGAACTGAGTAATCGCCAACCCCTATTTTTTGAGGATGAGTTGTAGGCTTATGTTTGCCTATATCCAACGCCAACTTCTTTTTGCTATACCCGTGTTGTTGGGTGTATCCGTCTTGGTATTCTTCATGCTCAGTTATATCCCCGGTCAAGCACCGGATATTCTGGCTTTGCAATCGGGTACAGCGACATCGGCAGAAGATTTGGAACGGATGCGTGAACAGCAAGGGCTTAATGACCCTGTCATTGTCCAATATGGTCGTTTTCTGGGCAAAGCTCTACAGGGCGACTTAGGCTATTCTATTCGTTCCAAACAACCGGTGACGCAGATCATTGTTACGGCTTTTCCGGCAACATTACAATTAGCTGTCGCAGGAACACTCATCGCTGTCGTGCTTGGTATTGCATTAGGGATTCTGGCGGCTTTGTTTCGTGGTACTTGGGTGGATTCAGTAAGCATGATCGTCGCACTTGTTGGCTGGTCGATGCCCAGTTTTTGGCTGGGGATCATATTTATTCTTCTATTTGCTGTCCAATTGGGTTGGTTTCCGATTACGAGCCGGGGGGGATTCGAAAGCCTAATCTTACCTGCTTTGACGTTGGGTCTAGCCGGTACAGGTCTTATTGCCCGTCTGGTACGAACAGAAATCTTAGAGCAGCTGGGTCGAGACTATGTTACAACCGCTCGGGCAAAGGGATTACGTGAATCGCGGGTGATTATGCGCCATGTTTTCCGCAATTCGTTAATTCCGGTGGTGACGGTTATTGGTCTGCAATTTGGTCGGTTGCTGGGTGGGACAGTGATTATAGAGAATGTATTTGCCCGCCAAGGAATCGGACGTATAGCTGTTGAAGCATTGTTGGGGCGTGACATGCCCGTACTTCAAGGAGCGACACTTTTATTAGCCATTATTTTTATACTCTCCAACTTAGCTGTCGATGTCACTTATGGCTTTCTTGATCCTCAAATTCGGTTCGGTCAGGAAGGATAAGCAACAATGGCTCATGAGGCGCAAGGCGGACAAAAGATTAAGGTAGACTCGCTGACTTTGAAGTCACAGCAGAGAAGTTTTTTCCTTACGGTGATGCGTCGCATCGTGCGTAGCAATGGTGGCATTATCGGGGGCGGTTACGTCATCATCTTAATCTTCGTTGCTATGGTTGCACCTGTATTAACGCCTTATGACCCTATCAAAATGTCGCCTACTGAGGCACTACAGCCTCCATCGTGGGAACATCCCGCAGGTACAGATCGTCTGGGTCGAGACATCATGACCCGCATTATATTCGGTGCGCGAATATCCCTACAAATGGGATTTATTAGTGTCGGCATTGCCCTTTGTTTCGGTGGTTTTCTCGGTTTGATTTCGGGTTATTTTGGTGGATGGATCGACTATGCAATTATTTTTCTAACCAATACGTTGCTTGCCCTTCCGGGCGTATTGTTGGCACTGGTTATCTTAGCTGCACTTGGCTCTGGTTTAGATAAAGTGATGATTGCTGTTGGGATTTCTGCGACCCCTAATTATATCCGAGTGGTACGTAGCAGTGTCCTCTCTGTGAAAGAAGCTGACTATGTTGAAGCGGCGCGCGCTACTGGTAGCACACACACACGCATCATTTTTCGGCATATTGTACCCAACGTCATCGCTCCCGTCATTGTCCTCTCCACGCTTGGGTTCGCTACAGCCGTTTTGATTGGTGCGTCTGTGAGTTACCTCGGACTTGGTGCGTCACCACCGACACCTGAATGGGGCGTGATGGTTAGTGAAGGGCGTAATCATATCCAACGCGCATGGTGGCTCAGTACGGTGCCGGGACTTGCAATTATGGTTACAGTTATCGCTCTTAATCTATTGGGTGATAGTTTGCGCGATGCATTAGACCCGCGTCTCAGCAATTGAGACCGTGAATGATGGGTTCATGTCAAGTCAAGCCAAATGTTCTACATCATGACTTACTGATATTTTAAAAAGGAGTTGCTTCTCAAAATGAAATCTGTATCAAGCCGAATTAAAAATATCGCCAGCACGGGTGGGCGCGAAGTCCTAAAAATCGGACCTGATGTTCATTATATGGGAACCGGTACGATTCAATTCGATACCTTTGAGCATATTCATCAGGCGGCTATTCAAGCCATTGAAGCTGATCATGTGGGCTACACTGACAATGTCGGTATGTTATCGCTACGAGAAGCCATTGCTGAAAAACTGGCGAATGAAAACAATATCCGCTACGACCCTGATGAGATTTTAGTCACGTCGGGTAGTAGCGAAATCCTGAGTGCTATTCCACATGCCTATATGGAACCGGGTGATGAAGCTATTATGTTTGATCCCCATTATATTGGTCATTTTGCGGCGGTTGTGGAACTGGCATCGGGTGTCCCGATCATTCTTCCTACTCGCGGGGACGATAACTGGCAACCTGATTTGGAAATGGTGGAAAAGGCTGTTACTCCACGTACCAAATTGTTATTCATGGTCAGCCCCAGTAATCCGGTAGGGTCTGCCCTCTCTGAGGAAAGTGTACGTGGGTTGTGTGAGATTGCGATCAAGCACGATTTATATGTCATAGCCGACGAACTGTATGAACGTATTATGTTCGATGGCAAAAAGGTGCTGACTCCAGCTTCCCTGCCGGGTATGCGTGAACGGACATTTACTGTTAATGGCTTTTCAAAAGCCTATGGGATGACAGGTTGGCGGGTGGGTTATATGGGTGCGCCACGCGACCTTCTACGTCCGGTTCATCGCGCCCGTATCTACGTCGGTATCTGCGCCCCATCAATATCGCAACACGCGGCGTTGGCGGCACTGACTGGTCCTCAAGAGCCGTTAACCGCCATGCTGGCTGAACTCGACAATCGTCGCCATTTCTTATGTAATCGTCTGAGTGCGATTGAAGGGATTAATGCCCCCATGCAAGATGGCACATTCTATTCCTTTGTTGATGTCCGTGAATTCATGCGCGAGAAGGGAGAGACGGTGCGTCAGATATTGACCGATGAAGTAGAGGGTTATGAGATTCCGGATTCGATTGCCAAGCAATTTACTGACTTTATGGTTGTTCGAGGTCGGGTTTATTTATCTCCCGGCTCCACCTTTGGAGAGGCAGGTGAAGGCTGGTTCAGAATATCGGGGGCAGACTATATGGAGAATTTAGAAAAAGGAATCGAACGCATCGAACTAGCAGTAGCATCAATTTAGTTTTTCTATTGTTACGCTCTCAATCAATCGCTAACTGCAACCCCGACTGGAGGGAAAGATGACCCGAAAAATTGAGAAAAGAAATATCAAGCTCAGCGAAGTTGGTCCAACGGACGTTAATCGTTATTGGAGCCGTGTGGTCGTTTCTGAGGAGGATGCCAAAGTGTATCCGGGTGGAAAAGGATGGAGTTACATTGACTCTGATGTGTGTGGCGCGCTGACCGTGAATGCAGGCTTATTTGAAATGCCTCCCGGTGTTGGTTCAGCAGACAAAGAATTGCATTCTCATAGTGAGGAAGAGTTCGGCTATATTGTGGATGGAGAAGGGTTTATTGCTGTCGAAGATGAATGGCATCACTTCCAGACTGGTGACTTTGTATTTGTCCCTGCTTTCGCCCGCCATGGCTGGAAAAATACGGGTGACAAACCCTTGCGTGTTCTCTTTTACCGACCCATCAAAGCGGAACCACCCAAACAGGAAAACGCCACTTTCAACCTACGTCGTTTCAAGGTTGAATCAACAGAGGACTAGTTGTTTGACAGAGAGATATCATTGATATGAGGAGGTGTTTTACGATTAATGATAAATAAAGGATATTGTTTACAAATTCAATTTTTAAGGAGAGAAAATGAACCGTCTACGTTTTTCAATTTTAGTTCTATTAGTGATTGCATTGGTACTACCCGCATTGCAATCAGTCGCACAATCCAGCGGAAACCTCATTTGGGGGACAAATTCAGAGCCGGAGACATTGGATCCAACTTGTACGTTCTCTAGCATTGCGGATAACCAATACAAAACAATTTATGATTCGCTTGTGTTCTGGGAACCGAGTGATCAAGAATTCTATCCGTATTTGGCAGAGTCTTGGGAAGTATCCGACGATTTCACATCATTTACGTTTAACCTGCGAGATGATGTCATATTCCATGATGGCACACCGTTTAACGCTGAAGCTGTCAAAATTAATTTTGATCGTGTCGCCACCATCGCCGAAAGCGAATCCTGCTCCTCTGCTAGTGTTGCCCAAGCTCGTTTGGGTTCAACTTATGTATCGACTGAGGTTATTGATGACTTTACCGCCCAAGTCAATTTCAGCGAACCGAACCCTATCTTTCTCGTCGGCGCATCTGACCTCTATTTCATGTCTCCGGCATCACTGGAGGAGTTCGGCGATTTAGATATTGGTCGTAACGCAGTTGGCAGTGGTGCCTTTATCTTAGATGAATGGGTAGATCAATCCTTTATGCGGGTAGTCCGCAATGAAGACTATAACTGGGGACCCGCCAATGCCGCTCACGAAGGTCCAGCACTTTTAGAGAGTGTGACTTGGCAATTCATTCCCGAAGCGACGACGCGCTTGGCTAGTCTGGAGGCAGGTGAAGTTCATTTCATCAACCGTGTTGAAACCGATCAATTCGTTCAACTTCGAGAAAATCCGGACCTCGTGACAACATCGCTACCGGGACCGGGAACACCAAATGGATTTCTTCTCAATGCCTCCTTGTCTCCACTAGATGATATCCGTGTAAGGCAGGCTCTTGGTCATGCATTTGATAGACCGCTATTGTTGGATGTTCTGTTCAACAATACGTTCCCCATTGGTAACGGACCGATTTCTTCTTCCACTTGGTCCTATTGGGAAGGTGTCAATGATTACAACCAATACGACCCGGCCATGGCACTCGCCTTGTTGGAAGAGGCTGGCTGGACAGACAGTGATGGTGATGGCGTGTTGGATAAGGACGGTGAGGCTCTAGTGTTATCTCATATGGAACTCTCCACCCTGCCGGATCGCGCAATTGCCGCTGAATTTATTCAGGCGCAATTAGCTGAACTGGGTATTCAGTTAGACCTTGAATTTGCTGAAGCCGGTGTAGTTGTCGAGGAGTGTCACGGAGCGCGGCGACATGTTTGTGGTCTACGTTGGCGTATGGCTGACCCATCTACTCTCAGTGTGATGTGGTCATCGGCTAACATCGGCACGGGATTCAATTGGTCGCATCTACCTGATGAAGAAATTGACAATCTGTTAGCGGCTGGTTCCGCCGAAGCTGACCGTGAAGCGCGGCGACAGATTTATGAGGATTTGCAGAAGCGTATCATGGACCTCGCAATCTGGATTCCGTTGTGGGATGTGCAAATCACCCATGGGTCTGCCCCTGAATTCCAAGGTTGGAAAGCCCTGAACAATCCTGAATATGTTTGGCTTTATGATGCCACTGTAAGCGAATAGACTCTGAACAACATTAGGTTGAGAACACGCTTGCTGTGTGGATCGTTACCGATTAAAAGCACACATAGGCGATGTGTGTTCTCTTCTCCCTACTAAAAGACGATGGAATAACACAGGGAGTTCTGTACATGGACATCTATATTACGCTCGATGTTGAGGGTGTTACAACGGTAACCAATCTAGAACAAATTCGGCACGGTGAACCAGAATTTAGTGCGACACGTGTCCTACTAACCGAAGAAATCAACGCGGCAATTGATGGTGCTTTAGCCGCAGGTGTCGATGACATATTGGTGAATGAAGGACATGGTTCACATCGCAATATCATTCCTAAAGAACTCAACCGCAAGGCTCGGCTCTTGACGGGTCGCAATAAGTTGTTTCATCTCATGCATGGTATCGATCGGGGTTTTGAGGCGATGTTTATGATTGGTTACCATGCGGGAGCTGGTAAGCAATATGGCGTACTCAATCACACGTTTCATGCGTTTAACTGCACTGTCAATGGTCGCTATATGTCGGAAATTGGGCTTTGCGTCGCTCTGGCTGGCTATCATGGCGTACCGACTGTTCTAGTCACTGGAGATGAAGAATCATGTCGAGATGCGCTAGACCTTGTTCCGAATATGGAAACGGTTGCGGTTAAAGAGGGTATCAGTGCCGCTTCAGCCATTAATCTCCATCCAGCGGTGGCACAAGAAAAGATTCGAGATGCCGCCGAAAGCGCGATTAAACGGTTACCAGAAATCCGACCCTTTGTCATCGAGCCACCGCTCACAATGGAACTCGACCTGTATAGTCCTTTAATGGGCGATATACATGGGCTGATTCCCGGCTGTGTGCGGACTGGTGATCGATCCGTACGCTATGAAGCAGATGATTACGCTGAGATATTTAAATTCTTTTTGCTAAGCTCAACACTTTCAATGACGACCTATGGTTTAGGTGTCATGGTATAGACAATCGTAGTCGGCAGTTGAAGGTTGACCATCACTATCCGACACCAAAGAGCTGACTACTCATC
>JANQRM010000557.1 GCA_028284565.1 Anaerolineae bacterium
TGTCCGTGCTGGAATCAGCAAGGGTGATATTGACCATGTCATTTTCGGCTGTGTCAGTCAAGTCTCTGAACAGACAGTTAATGTCGCGCGCAACATCGCGCTTGAAGCCGAACTCCCGATTGAAGTCCCCGCGACTTCTGTTGATTTCCAATGTGGGTCGAGTCAGCAAGCGGTGCATCTGGCGGCGGCGATGGTCGCATCTGGGCAAGCCGATGTTGTTATAGCAGGCGGTGTCGAGAGTATGACTCGTGTGCCGATGGGGTCGAGTCTAGCAGGTACGCCGTCGAGTCCCTTCACGGATAACATCATGGAAACGCATAATATGATTCCGCAGGGCATTGCCTCGGATGAAATCGCGCATAAATGGGAAATCACCCGAGACGCTGTAGATACACTCGGCTATGAAAGTCATATGCGCGCTCATAACGCGACTGAAGCTGGGTATCTACGTCGGGAAATCGTCCCCATTCAAGGTGTAGATAAAGAAGGCAATACCTTCCTCGTTGAGCAAGACCAAGGCATTCGTCCAACGACGACTCTCGAAAAGATGCGCGAACTCGACCCCGTTTTCACCGCAGAAGGCGTGACGACGGCTGGTAACAGCAGTCAGATTAGCGATGGTGCGGCGGCGATTTTGGTGATGACGGAAGCTAAAGCGCGTGAACTGGGTGTGACACCGCGCGCACGGATAATCACCAGCGTCACGGTTGGCTCTGACCCGCATCTGATGTTGACAGGTCCCACGTCTGCTACGCAAAAAGCCCTGAAAAAAGCGGGAATGGGTATGGACGATATTGATTTGTTTGAAGTCAATGAAGCCTTTGCCACTGTCGTCCGCATGTGGGAAAAAGACACGGGTGGCGATCTGTCGAAGGTGAATGTGCATGGTGGCGCAATTGCACTTGGACATCCATTGGGTGGGTCTGGCGCGCGTTTGATGACGACACTCATCAACGCCCTCGAAGTGCAGGAGAAGAAAGTTGGGTTACAAACCATGTGCTGTGGTGGTGGGATGGCTACGGGAACCATCATTGAACGAATCGACAATTGGAATTAATCGCGTTTTCACATGAGGCGTGTGATGCGCCCTCATTTATCACCTGTTAGGATGAACGATGGTCGTCAAAAACGATAAAGAACTCAAAGGCTTGATGCGGATTGGTGAAATCTGTGGGGAGGCGTTGCAACATATGCTCCGTCATGTCGAAGTGGGCATGACGACGAAACAACTGGATAACATTGGAGCTGAATTCCTCCAACAACATGGGGCGCGCTCCGCTCCGATACTGGCATATCAATATCCCGGCTATACTTGCATCAGCATCAACGATGTGGCGGCGCATGGCATCCCCGGCGACCAAGTGATACAAGCGGGCGATATGGTGAATGTGGATGTCTCGGCTGAACTGGAAGGTTATTGGGCAGATACGGGCGCATCAATGATTGTCCCGCCCCAACGTCCCGATTATGTGCGGATGACAGAATACGCGAAGATGGCACTGAACCGTGCAATTGATACAGCAAAAGCGGGAGTCCGAGTGCATCAAATCGGCAAAGCGGTTGAACAAGTGGCGCGCAAAGGGGGCTATCGTGTCCTGCGACAACTCAATGGGCATGGTGTCGGGCGCGGCATCCACGAGAAACCGACCATTCCGAACACCTATAATCGGCGCAATCGGGACAAGCTGAAAGAGGGGCATGTGGTTACGCTCGAACCCTTCTTCACGATGGGCAAGGGGGATATTGTCCAAGACCCTGATGGCTGGACACTCCGTACTGCCGATGGCAAAGTCGCTGTACAATATGAGCATACGGTTGTCATCACGAACAGCAAGCCGATTCTGATTACCAAAGTTGCTAGTTCTCAGCATTAGATACCCTATGTTCTGTTGATATTTTTCAGCATTCTAAGTTTTATGCTCCTTTTAACCTCGCCGCACAGCGCGTAGACACTGCTGTTCACCCCTCCAATTCTTAGGGAGGGGAGTTCTTAAGAAGTCAAGGATACTAGCTTTGCAATCAAGTGACGTTGAAGTGTTCCAAGAGAATCCTGATGTGATTGAATGGCGACTGCACCTGACCTCGTCGCCAAGCAACGTCTTTGACATGCTCAATTCGGATGCGGGGCGCGCCCGCTTTTGGGCAGAAAGTGCCATTGAGGATGATGGGGTTATCCACTTTCGATTTCCGGGTGGGCAGTTGTGGGATGCTAAGATACTTGAAAACCAGCCACCGCATCGCTTCTCATTAGAATATTATGGGGGTAGTGTGACTTTGTTCGTGTTGGAGGACGATGGCAAGGGTGGCACAGATTTACGGTTGGAAGATCGAGGTGTTGCGTGTGAGTACCGAACAGAAGTTATTGCGGGCTGGGTCTCGGTGTTGATGGCACTCAAAGCGGCAGTGGACTTTGATGTTGACCTGCGCAATCATGATGTCACGCGCACATGGCAACAGGGCTATGTTGAGAATTGAGATATGAATTACCCTCTAAAGATATAAGAGAACAAGTTATGGGTAACGCCTACATCATTACACCTTATGACCCTGCGCTATGGGAAGATGTCGATAATCCACCAACGATTGAGTGTGATTTGCATATCTTCTTTTCCGATTTTATTAAAGCAATGAAACAATCATTTACTGTAAAAGTATATCCACCTTTTTCATGGGAGATTTTTCATCAAAATAATCCTGCAATTTCAGGAGGATTGATCGGAGGTGATTATCAAATCATACGTTTCTATGCCTATGATGAGTTAATTTTCCGTCGATTTGTTATATGGTATCGCTCATACGTCCCCGACAAATATCCCCTTCATCTCTTTATAGAAGGTTTCTGGGAAAGTCTCCAACTAACAAATGAAACTTCTCCCAAAACCATCGAACAATTTTTTGATGGGCTTTTTGGTCGGCTGGGACTCGAGCAGTTAGTAAAAAATTGGATGATTAATATGTGGCAGAAGGGATATGTTGACGTTTTCGATTCGTTCCACACGGCAGATTTTGTGGATGCTAGCCCTGCTGACCGCCCCTCAGATCGTGATGCGTATCGTCAAAGTATCGTTGACCTTTATCGTGCGTTTCCTGATTTTCATGCGACCACCAACGATTTGGTGATTGATATCGAAGCACAAAAAGTCACCGTCCGTTGGACAGCCACTGGCACACATCAAGACACCTTTTTTGATGTCCCTGCGACTGGGAAAGTCATTCATTTTCAAGGCATTGAGATACTGTTGGTGACAGATGGCAAAATCAGCAAACGCTGGGGCGAGTGGGATAGCTTGGCGATATTGGAGCAATTAGAATCCTCATCCACTTAAATTATTCAATCCAGAAAACATCATCCAATCATCATGTAATCGTCGGGTAATGGCATTCCGACTTGGCTATACTCTAGCTATCCGACTGTTGACAGGGATTATGCAGGCAGTCACAATACAGGTCCTTTGATGAACTGGAGTTATTACTATGCAAGTTTCAGATGCCAAAGCCCAATTGTTGGTCGGTATGGATATGCGTCGGCAGAAGAATCGAGAGCTTGTAGAATCGGTCAATCCGGAACGAGTCGTGCATCCAGAGTCGGGCTGGCGTGTCAAAGATTTAATCGGACATCTGACGTACTGGGAAGAAGAAACCTTGAAATCGCTCCAAGCCTTCATTCGTGGCGAATCGTATGAACCGCCGTTGTTCCTGCAAGATGGACAGGTTGGATTTACGAATGAAGAGGTCGATGCTTTTAACCATGCCGATTATGAACAACGCATCGACTACAGTTCTGAGCGTATCCTTACAGATTGGGAAGCAGTGCGCGAACACCTGAAAGACGCCGTGCGTGCAGTACCGGACGAACAATTTGAAAACGGAACTTTTGATGCACTGTGGGGACGTGATATCACCGTGACACAACTTGTCAAAGGCATGGGCTGGCACGAGAAAATCCATATGCAGGACATTCAAACCGCCATCAACAACAGTTAAGAATTTATCGACACCATCACCGAGATCGTATGCATTCCACACATCAATCTACAAGCAGCAATTCAGTTAAGGGCGCACAGCTGTATACCCCTACAAAATATCGTTTTTTCCAGAAATATATTTCCATTCTTCTCACGCTCTTCTTGTTGACCTTCTCTATCATCGCTCAAGATGACGAGCCAGAAATCACGCCTGAACCCCTTCGTCAGCCAATTCCCTTGCCCATCGAAACGGTGCGCGAAGGCGACTATGAACTCAACCTCTATTTTGAAGGCATCGAACAGGGCAATGTCGGCTTAATCCGCCTACGCGGGGAGAACATTGAGTCGGCACGGGCTATCTTGATTAATCAAGAAATTGACTACTTCTATATGCCGGATGATGAGGCGTGGTTTGCCTTGCTCGTGGTGAATATGGATGTGCAAGCGCGGACGCATCCCGTCAATGTACAAATTACGACAACCGAGGGCGAAGTTGTGTCGATGCAAGCGAGTGTGCGGATTGACCAAGCCGGCTTCATTCGCCAAGATTTTAATGTGCCACAAGACCGCGCCTATCTGATTGACCCCGAAGTGGAACGTCATGAATTCGCCCGTCTCGAAGCAATTACTGCTACTTATACGCCAGAACGTCTCTGGGATAATGGGGGCTTTGACTTCCCCATCAACGCAGAGATTACCTCGCCATTTGGCTCCTATCGCGTCCTCAATCAAGCGGTTCAGACACGCCATACGGGTTGGGATCAAAATGCGCCTGTCGGGACTCCGGTGATGGCAATTGCGGATGGACGGGTTGCCTTTGCAGGTCGCCTCGATATTCGTGGGAATTATGTGATGATTGACCATGGCTTTGGGATTTATTCCGGCTATGCACATTTTTCACAGGTGCATGTCACGCGCGGACAATCTATTCAGCAGGGACAAATCATCGGCTTGAGTGGCAATACAGGGCGTAGTAGTGGTCCGCATCTGCATTGGGAGATTGCTGTCAATAGCGAATGGGTGGATAGCATCGACTTCTTGCAGGTCTGGTTGCCTTAAACACATGCATCTCTTGCCACTGACGAAAGCCAATCGTATTCAACTCGGACGCGCCTTTGCAAACGTCCCCATTGTCGATATTGGTATTGACTGTGCGCTTGAAGACCAAGTGGGTCGTGCTTTTGTGGATTCACTCGACTCGCCATCTATCTTCATGATTGAGCAAGGAGGATTTTTCAGCTATTTTACTGGCGATATGCAGAGCGATACCGGGCGAGCATTCCTCAAATCTGTGCCACGGGGTCGCATTTTGATGAGTGGGGATGCAGGATGGGGGGAAGCAGTCGAAGCTGTCTATGGGGATGGGGTGATGCCGATTGAGCGCACCCATTATGCTTCCGATAGTCTCTCACGTGACCATCTTCAGCAACTTGCCAACTCGAACCCGCACACGCCACATATTCAACGCTTCGATTTAGCCCTCGCTCAACAAGTTGACGAACCCTATTTAGAAATCCAAGCCTTCGATTCTGTTGAGGATTTTCTGGCGCGTGGGATAGGCTTTTGTCTGCTCCGCGATGGGAATATCATCGGCAGTGCCTATTCGGGTTTGGTATCGAGTCGGGCGATTGAAGTCAGTATCTTTGTCAATTTTGATTATCATCGGCAGGGGATGGCAACAGCTCTGGCTTGTGCCTTGCTGGATTGGTGCTTAGCCCATCATATCGAACCCCATTGGGATGCGGCGAATCCGGAATCGTGTGGACTTGCCGAAAAGCTAGGCTACACGAATCCACAGCACTATATTGCGTATTTCCTTAAACCGTCCCCGCCTGTAGCACCCGATTAATCTGGTCGATATGTTCGTCACAGTGGTCCGAATAGATTTGGACTAAATCCACAGGGGTGATGTCGCCAATTTCGGGATGATACCCCTTCCGTGACCACTGTGCCTCATCCAAACTCTCGAATAAATCACACCAGCGTTCATGCAAGCCTCGCAAAATCAAGAGGGATGCTTCAATCGGCGTGTGATGAACATCATGCAATTCCGCCCACAAATCTTGGTCATAGGGTTGGATGGTCGGGACATCTTCGGTGAGGATTAATTTCAGGCGAGTCACGCTGTTCATATGCGAATCGGGTAGATGATGCACGATTTGACGAACCGTCCATTCCTCTTCGATTGTCTTGGCGGAGCGTTGTGCTTCGGATAGATTTTCGACGAGAGAGGTCAACTCGGCTGGAAAACGACGGATGCGGTCAATTCGAGCTTGGCGTTCTGTTGTATTCAAGGCAATGCCCTTTCTTTATCTTATCGGAACGATTCAATTTGCCGAAGATAATGTTCTGGAAAGCCATATTGTTGGCAAGCAGTGAGGATGGTCTCAAGGTATTGTAGCGATGGTTTGCCAGTCACGGGTTTGTCAGCAATATAACATAAAGCTGGCAGTAGTTTCCCATCGGATGCCATGACGATAACGGGTTCGGGTAAATATGACGCGCCTAGTTTTGCTTGTGCCTCTTGACCGTATAAGGTCTCCAGTTCAGGTTGAGTTAGTTGGGTCACAATGCCAAAAACACTGGCAAATTCACGCTTGCGCACATTGGCTGAAGACCCCATTACTAATTCGTAGCCCGCTAACTGAGCTGTCTCATAATCGCGTTCAGTAATCCCAACAGCATTCAGAACATCAAAAGACATATAACTGCCATAGAAAAATACCGAAACCCCCGCCTGATTGGTCATAGATACCTCGTCTACATATAAGCCTGTGCTTCATGGATTGGCACAGAAATTTACGTTCAGTTTAGATGCAAAAGCTATCTCTTTTATTGAAGAGATTCGATAGTTATCATCAATTTTTTCGATATTACTATGACTTTTGATGTCATGGAATATGTTGGCAAACCCATTAGGTTTATGTTACAACTTTGTTGCATAACTTTCTGAATAATAGTTCTTTACGGAGATGCAAATGGACTTCCTTTCAAAATTAGATCCCGAGATAGCCCCCGCGCTCGAAGCCTCTCGGCTGAAATGGTTACTGCTATTGGTGAGAATCCAGTCGCCGCACGAGCAATGTTTTCTGAGATGATGGGGGCAATGGCAGAGATGTTACCTCCAACGGATGTCACCAAAGAGGAACGTAGCATTCCAAGCCCTGATGGTGAGATTTCGATTGTCATTTATCAACCCACAAATGAAGCCCCTCGTCCCGGACTACTGTGGATACATGGTGGTGGGTATATCATTGGTTCGGCTCATGATGACATTTTTTGCAATACCTTTGCTGAACAAGTGGGCTGTACCATTGTTTCAGTAGAATATCGCCTTGCACCTGAAGCGACCTATCAAGCAAGTGTGTCAGATTGCTTCGTCGCTCTCAACTGGATGGTCGATCATGCAGAGGAACTGGGCGTTGATAAAGCGCGCATTGCGATTGGTGGGGGAAGTGCAGGCGGTGGTCTAACGGCTGGTCTGGCATTATACAATCGTGACCATAATGGACCTGATGTAGCCTTCCAATTGCTCATTTATCCTATGATTGACGATACCCATGAGACGGCTTCTGGGCATGAAATCACCCATCCACAGGTCTGGAATCGGGATGTTTCATTGAAAGCATGGAAAATGTATCTGGGGGATGAGTACGGTAGCGACAATGTATCGCCTTATGCTGCGGCGAGTCGGGCAACCGATTTATCGGGATTGCCACCAGCTTATGTCACCGTTGGTACGATGGATTTATTCCGTGATGAAGATATTGATTATGCTAAACGGCTGATGGCGGCGGGTGTCCCCACAGAATTATCCGTCTATAGTGGCATGTGTCATGGAGGGGAATTTTTTGCGCCAACAGCGAGTGTTAGTCAACGGATGCTTGGCGATTATGTGAATGCGCTAAAACGGGGTCTCGCTAAGAAGGCATAGACCGTCTCTCATTACAACTAAATTTTTGAGAGAATTTCAGGACAACCTCGCTTATACGATAGGCGGTGTTGCTGTGGCGACGAACCATGCAATCAAGAGCATCGCCAAAATGAGTACGGACGGAGCTAAGAGTAAGGCGCGAGATGACGAGACCGATACTGTTTCATCTTGCGTCAATTTATTCGCTGTACCTGCATATTCGCCAACAATCCGCGCCATCCAGACGGCTATCCCAGCACCAATCAAAGGGAAGAGCAACATACCCAGCAATGATGTCCCCGTGACTTGCGGATAGAGCAGAATCTGATTCATTAGCGGATAGCCAATCAATGCCATACTGACCATTGAAAACACAGCTACAAAAGTCCACGAGGGTACCGTGCTACGTTGCAATACAAAATAGCCATTACACAAGTCAATGCCAATCGCAGGCGGAATTGATAGCAACCACATATTCGCTGTGATGGAATCATCATTGAATGCGCCGATGAGTAAAACGCGAGTCAAGAAGGAGAGCGTCACCGCAATCGTCCCTGCGCCTACCCGACGCAAGCTATGATTGGCAATCACCGCCACAAATGAGGAACAAAAGACCAAAAAAGCGGGCAAGAGCCAGTCCGGGCGTGTCAAAACCAAATCTCGCCCACTTGCCAATTGATTTTCAGAAATCGAATCCCACTCACTTGTGAAGAGCAGGAGCAAGGGAGTCAAGGCAAAGGAGAGAATCACGAGCAGAACGACATCGTTTAAATTGAATTTCCAGATGCCAGACCAGTCACGCTTGGGTAAGTTCGCCAGATAAATGAGTGCCGTTAAAATGGCAATTGTTGTAAAAGCAAAACCCAAGATAATATGGGGGATGCTCCATGCGGAAATATCCTCGCCATAAATCATATGCCAGATAGGGTCAGCCGGTACGGAATACGCCAGAAAAGTCCCTAAGAGTGTGACAATCCCCACGATTGGGTCCATGCGAAAACGCTGTTGCAGACTGCCCTGCTTGCGCCTGATAATCAGTACCCAACCCATTGCGCCCAAGCCAATGACAATCAAAAAGGCAAAATACATCAGTAGATGGGGTCGCCAGAACAAATCCTCACCAAAGGGGATGCCATAGGTGCGATGCCAAATCTCGTCCCACAGGGAGCCAATCGTCAAGCTAATTGCTGATAATCCCAATAATACCGCGACCCAACGTCGTTGAGAGACGCTAAACATGGGTTCATGAATGGTGGCGTGTCCTTGTGGCAAGGGGCGGACGAGTAAATGCCAAACGCCCACACACAAGCCTAGCGTCAACACAATGAAGACGATAATGCCTATGACAAAACTGGGAATCTCATCCTCTGGGGGTAAGCCTCCCCAAACGCCCAAGACTGCGAAAATCAACAAGGCAATTGCACCAAAAATGAAGGGGGTGTTCGGTGATGAAGACATCGTAGAAGGTTGGTTTTGCCTGGACGTTGATGTCACGATTTGCTCCTATGTCCTATCGTTCCCTAACCTCATTCTAACAGGGTCGATGCGCCTTGTCATATAACAGAGCCAGCTGATTGGGGTGATGCACAGATAACAATTTATGTTATGATAAGAGGATGATATGGATACGTTTAGAAAACACCATGAGAAGCGGGAATGTCATCAGTTGAGCAACAACGACTCAAGAAATGGATTGATGTCCTACAAGATAATGATAGTGAGATGAGTCGGATTGCGGCACAAAAACTTGCTGATATTGGGAGTAATGAAGCGGTTCCACACCTGATTAAGGCGATGGAGACTCGCACCATGTTTGTTGCGGCGGCGGCGGCACAAGCCATTGGCAAGATCGGGGATCGGAAAGCGGTTCAAGCCCTCTCAGATGCGATGCTATCCACTCGCCAAGATGTGGTTGTCCAACAAGCGGCGGCAGAAGCCCTTGGCTAAATCGGACATCATACTGCTGTTAAAGCCCTCAAACAAGTGATTGATGACTATGTGGCAGAACATAAAGGCGACCGTCACACCTATGTGCGCGGGTATCAACGGGGTTTATTTACCTCTGCCATTCGCTCACTGAAACAAATTGGTACGCCCGAAGCCCGTCGTATTGCCCGCAATGCTGAGCGCATTTAACTCAATTCATGCCCCGGATGTTGGAAATACACCTTTATCACCATGCGTCCCAAGCGGAGTTCATCTTCGTTGCGGAGGATACGTTGTTCTTTGGGGATGAGCTTTTGCCCATTGATAAACGAGCCATTGGCACTGCCCAAGTCGTGTAC
>JANQRM010000598.1 GCA_028284565.1 Anaerolineae bacterium
TGCTTATGCTGAATTACGCTCCGAAGGCTATCTCAGCGCACACGCCGGACGTGGAACCTTCGTCTCCAAAGAACCAAACTCTGGGGGAACAGCTGTCAACGGAAGTGGTAGTTCAGGCTACATGCCTGTAACCCCTGTCAACCAATCCGTCCGTGATATGATGCAATTGGCACGTCGTCCGAATGTGATCAACTTCAGTGAAGGCGCACCTCCCTCTGAATTTTTCCCGATTCATCATCTGCGTGATGCCATTAATACCGTCTTAGACCGCGATGGAGCCAATGCTCTTGCTTATGAAGTTGCAGAAGGCTATATGCCTTTACGGGTTGCCGTGCGTGATTATGTGCGTTCTATAGGCATTCAATGTCGTGCGGATGACATCCTGATTACGGGTGGCGCACAACAAGCGATTGACTTGGCTCTCCAAGCCCTTGTCGCAGAGGGGGAAACGCACGTCGCCGCTGACCCGACTTATCTCGGCATTATCGACATCGCCCGTGCCAGACGTGTTCAAATTCAGAGTATCCCCACTGATGAAGACGGCATTCGTATTGACTCTCTTGAACACTACTTAATGGAAAACTCCCCGCGTCTGATTTACGTCATGCCAACCTTCCAGAATCCGACGGGTTATGTGATGCCCTTGCACCGCCGTCGGCAGTTGATACGCCTCGCCAATGATTACAAAGTCCCTATCCTCGAAGATGAGGTCTATCGAGAATTCCGCTTTGAAGGCGAACCGATTCCGCCACTGAAAGCACTTGATGATTATGGTATGGTGATTCACGCCAATGCCTTTACGAAAATGCTCCTACCGGGGATGCGGATTGGTTATATCGTCGCCACGGGTAATCATTATGAACGGTTGGTTCGCGTGAAGCAGGCGGCAGATATTTCGACCTCTGGCTTGAATCAACGCTCGATACATCTCATGCTCAAGCGTGGGATTCTCGTCAATCAACTCGCCAACAGCAACCGTGTCCTGCGTCGTCGTCGAGATGTGGCAGTACGCGCGGCAGAGCAATACTTCCCGCGTGGGAGTCGCTGGTTACGTCCCGAAGGCGGTCTCTATCTTTGGGTCGATTTACCGCATGATGGACCCACAGCGACCGAGTTATTCGTCCATGCCATTCAGAAGGATGTTGCCTTTGCAATTGGTAGCGTCTTTTATATCAGTGGCGGGGGCAGTTATCGGATGCGCTTAAATTATGGGATTCAAGATGTGACGCAAATCGAAGTCGGCTTCCGACGCATTGGTGAAGCCTATGAAGAACTCATCGCCAATTATCAACCCCAACAACACAAGTCGATCTTATAAATATCATCGATGCCCATCATAAAAATTGAAAACACTAAGCAAATACAAGCCTGTATCAAGGTCATCCAATACCTCCGTGACCATTTAGATGAGGCTCAACTCCGTGAGCAAATTCCGCGTCAAATGATAGATGGGTATCAACTCCACGCCTTTCAATCAGAAGACGGTGAGTTCACCAGCTTTGTCGGCTTCCGCGTGTTGGAAGCATTGGCATGGGGCAAGTTTATCTATGTCGATGACTTAGCCACCCATCCTGATTATCAAGGGAAAGGTCATGCACGACAACTCCTCTTGCATGTGATTGAGATTGCCAAAGCGGAAGGATGCCAGTCCGTTCAACTGGATTCCGGCTTTGCCCGTCATGATGCCCATCGCTTGTATCTGAATGTCGGCTTCCAACTGCACTATCAACACTTCAAAATGGATGTGTAACGGTGCATTTTCGCCAGTTTTAACCCTCAAAAAATCCTCCGCAAATCGACTTGCTTCATACACATTTCTGATACAAAATGAATAGACTTTTGGGTTAGATTATGGTAGAATATATGTTCAGGAAGCGTGTTTTTGAAAGTGAGGACACCTGCTCCAATCGATTCTACCTTTTACCCTATTATCCGATAACTCGTCTGACACAGAATTGGAATCAGACGAAGAGAGACAAGCAGAAAGAGGTATGGAAATGAGTTATCACCAAACCATCATTGTAGGCAATTTAGGCGGTGACCCCGACCTAAAATATATGGAAAGTGGGAGTGCGGTTTGCAACTTTAGCGTAGCTGTCAGTGAACGCTGGACAGACCGTAAATCCAATGAACCCCGCGAGAAAACCACATGGTATCGTGTGGCTGTTTGGGGACGACAAGCAGAAACCTGTAACCAGTATTTGGCGAAGGGTCGGCAAGTCATGGTCATAGGCACGGTATCGGCACGGGGCTACATGAACAACAACGGAGAAGCCGCCGCTTCACTCGATTTGAATGCCCAAACCGTACGCTTCTTGTCATCCGGTGGCAACACCAACGCAGGCGATGGCGGGCAATATGAAGACAACTATGACTCCGCCCCCAGCACCGTTGACGACATTCCCTTCTAAATCATCATCAGAAATGACACTGAAACGGGTATCCAAATGGATGCCTGTTTTTTATTCCCCTAGCCCATCCACCCGCCACAAACGCACCAGCCGACCTTCTCCCCACACGGCTAGCATCGTCCCATCGGGCGACCACTCCATCCCATTCCCATTCACATCGTCGGAATACAGCACTACACCCGTTTCACCATCAATGAGTTGGAAGGTCTGCCCATCGGTCAATGCGAAAAGAGGAAGCTGAGGATGCCATTGGGCTGATAAATTATTTTCGGATTTTATGGAAAAGAGTGTGTCGCCAGTTACACTATTTAGCACATCCACGCGACTGCCCTCTGCTGACAAATTCTCGCTATACCTAAGGGATATGAGTTCTCCATCCGCTTGCCAGTCCACTATGATGCTTGTGGGATAGGCTTGCTCAAATAGCACGGTTTCGGTCAAGCTGTCAATCATAAAGAGATGTGAGCCATCTACAGTCGGCACAATCAGGGCAATATGTTCACTATTTGGACTCCATTCAATACGACTTCGCCAAATAACATCACTCTCCCATTGTTCAAGTCGGAAATGCGTGAGTTGTACTTGAGAGTCAACATCCCAGACCTCCAGTGTAATATCACTCGAATGTTCATTGGTACTTACGACAGCAATGCGTATTTCATCAGGGCTTAAATGGAGCAAGCGGGAGATATCCTCGATTTCAAAGACGATGGATGAGTTTTTAGTCACAATGACGATATTGCGCTCAGAGTTTCCAGATACTATTGCGGAAAAATCATCTGTTGGTTCGCTATTTACAGGTGCTGAAAGTCCCTCGATTCCACAGGCTCCTTGATCAAACTCGAATCTATCTATTTCTATCGAACCCTCAATTTCTCGACTTGTTTCTAAATCCCAAAATTGGAATTCAGATAACCAACACCATGCGACACCAGCAAAATAATTATTGCTGAAGGTGAGTAATTGCCCTCTATCTTCAAACCACCTAAGCCATTCCAATGAAAAGGCAGGATAAATGATAGCATTGGCATCGGGATATGCGCCCATAGATTCATGAATATTCGTCCATATCAACAACGGAAACTCCCTGCCATCATCTTTTAAGCTACCTATCAATGCAACCGATTGACTACTTGGACTCCATTCTAACTTTTTAAGGAATGGCATATATAGTTGATACTTTGTAGTTTCATCACCGTTTTGATGCCATTGATAAATAGCTCCATGACTATCCAGAATAGTGATAGTTGTCCCATTGGGCATCCAATCCAACGCTCTCAAAAAACTATTTAATCCCGTGTAAGACGAGAGTTCAGATGCACTTTCATTCATGACATTAAGAAAATAACCAGAGCCTCCCACATGCCTTCCAGATACTACAAATGTACTTTCATCAAATGGATGCCACTTGATTGCGCGATATATTCCATCTTCGCCCAGATAGAGATTAGATTCATTGAGAATCTCACCTGTTTCAAGATTCCAGATATGAATGCTGGCTGGCAAGCTACTTCCTGCGATGATTCGCCGACTATCTGGCGAAAAAAGTACATCTGTGAAGAATAGTTGGGGTTCAATCCCTGTCATCTTGCGAATGAGTTCCCCTGTACTCGCATCCCATAGTCCAATGGAGTCATAGGTATCATGCTTGCCTGTTAGCCAACGTCCATCCGAACTCCAATCCAAGCGACCATAGACATTCTCAATACGAAAGCCAGTATTGCGTCCTGTGCTGGGGATGTTCCATATCGTTGCCTCTTGGAGTGAACTATCCACAATGGATAATTGCTCACCTGATGGACTCCAACTGATTTCGGGTGCGAATTGAGCATTCTCGATGATTTGCCAGAATTTGTCGGCTTCTGTGCCATCGTCTTCGATCATCCACACCTCGACATTGCCATCCTCATAGGAAAGCGCGATGTTGTCTCCAGCCGGCGACCATTCGATATAGCGGACTTGCCCCGCATTCCAATGGGCGATTTGCTCAAAGTCGGGATTGAACAACCACAAGCCCGCACTTCCGCCGACGGCTAGAATCTCGCCATCGGGTCGCCAATCGAGTGTGCTGGCTGTCCCACGTCCTAGCGTGGCGAATTCGGTGATTTGAATACCCTCCTGTGCTTGGATAGGGATAAGTAGGAAGAAGATGAGCAAGATGAGTAGTCGTCGCATGAGTCACGCCAATGTCTCTCTAATGGTTCTTTCAGTATAATGCAACAATTGAATACCCAGTGAAGGACACACCATGCAGAACCAACCCCCGAACAGCGGACGACGACAACTTCGGCTGGAAATGCCCAAAAATCCCAACGCGACCTATGCTAACACGGTGATGATTAGCCATACGCAAAATGAGGTCATCTTCGACTTTATCCAAGTGATGCCCAACGACCCCCGCGCCCGCATCCAACACCGCATCGTCATGACCCCGACTCATGCCAAGATGTTCATGAAAGCTCTCGACGAGAATGTCAAACGCTATGAGACCAAACACGGCGACATCAAGCTCCCACCGCGTCCTGAATCGCTTGCTGAACAACTCTTCAGGAGCGTGCGTCCGGGTGAGAATCCAGAGGATGAAAGCGATGACGATGAATAATCTGAATAACATCGCGGAAGACCTGCGCGCCGATTTGACGAACCGCAACAGCGCGCGTGACCAAGCCATCTCAATGTCGCGGGAACTCATTCGCCATTGTGCCGAGTGCATTCGGGCGATTCACCGTCGGGAATGGGACACCGCCGACGAGAAGTTGAGCATTGTCAAGGAGTCCGCGCAGTCACTCAAAGACACGGTTGCGGATTATCCTGAACTTTATCACAGTGGTTACACTCAAGATGCCATGAAGGAGGTGGTGGAAGCGCATATCACCTATGCTATTATCCGCGAGCAACCGCTTCCGACTCTGCAAGCATTGAATGTGCAGTCGTCGGCGTACCTGTTGGGTATGGGCGAGGCGGCG
>JANQRM010000606.1 GCA_028284565.1 Anaerolineae bacterium
CGCTCAAAATCCGAGCGTAAGGCAAATCCCAAAATGAGTAGGTCATTGTCACCGACTTCTGACAGGACGCGGTATTCAGGATTCGTCCCAACGACAATCCGCTTATCAAATGGATGGGTATTCGGCAGGATTGCCAGTGCTTCTCGGAGGAGTTCTTCTTCATCGGGATTATAGCGATAGTGGTATTGGATATTGAGTTGGCGTAGGGGTGCTTCGTGCTGAGTTGCCATAAGAATACCCAATTGCATCGCGGCAACCGACTGGGTTGTCCCATCTACAGGCACGATGATGCGATTGAAGGAAGGTGACTGTGAGATACGATAAATCAGGACATCACAGGGCGCGGCTTGGATAACATTCTCCACCACTGTTCCCAGTTTGACCCGCCGACGGTCTGCTTTATGCACCCCCATCATAATCAAATCCGCACCGCGTTCTCGCGCAACATCCAATATCCCGCGTGAGACACTAATTGCAAGTTCGGTAACAGGTTCGATATTGTGACCTTCATCCACAAAATACTGGATGAGTTCTCGCATCTGGTCGGTGGCTTTGTGTGCCTGTTCGCTTCCCTCTGTAGCACACACCAGCGCAAGCACCACCCCCTCTTCAGGGTCGATGAGCGAAGTCGCCAACTGCAACATGGCTTTCGCCGTGTCGGGACGGCTGACAGGAACAACGATAGTCTTGAGATGGTGAGACGGTGTTTTCGTTTTGTCTTCGGACACGGATTTGCCTTAATTTACATCACTCGGCATACAGAATCAGTCTACAAGCGTGTCAGAATCCCGTCAAGGAATTGTCGCTTTATCCTCCTTTACCTCATCAAGTCATCTATGCTGAGCATGATGGATTTAGCAAATCGAATTGGGTAGATGCTTCACCATTCAGACTATAGTTAGCTAATCAAATATCCATCATTTAAACGTTGTTGAATGGAGAGTCAGGACAATTGCATATGACAGTTAAGCCCAAGCACAGTGGTGTTCGGGTGTTTTATACGCTAGTCATTACGCAGGTGTTATCACTCATCGGCAGTCAGATGAGTAGTCTTGCAATTGGAATCTGGGTGTATACCGAAACTGGCAATGCCACGCCACTGGGTCTGGTCGCGTTTTTCATGTATCTCCCCAAAATAATTGCCTCAAGCATTTCTGGTGTCCTCGCAGACCGTTTTGACCGTCGCTATCTCATCGCTTTTGCCGATGCCGGACAGGCCAGTGGAACAGTGTTTTTGCTTATCAGTTTTGCATCCGGCTCGTTTCAATTGTGGCATCTCTATCTGGTCGCCTTAATTCAGGGGATTTTTGTTGTCTTTCAGGTTCCTGCGTTTATGGCATCCATTACGATGCTCATTCCTGATGAACAACGTGACCGTGCTAATACCATTCTCCAATTGATTCGCCCATCAGCTGGCATCATCGCACCCGCAATTGTGGGGTTCGTGTACGCCCTTGTCGGGGTTGTAGGGACGCTCTTAATTGACCTTGCCTCCTTCTTAATTGCGGTCACGGTGGTGTTGAATGTGCATATCCCCCGTCCCGAACAAACAGCAGTCGGTCAAGAGAGTAAGAGCACACTTCGTCGGGAAGTGTTGGGTGGGATTCGTTATCTGCTTGACCGTCGCCCGCTTCTATACATTTTGCTCTATATGATGATGCTCAACTTCTTCTTCGGAGGATTAGGAGTCTTGTTCACCCCCTACATCCTCGCACGAACTGGCAGTGAAACCATCCTTGGTATCTTGTTGAGTCTACT
Source organism: Anaerolineae bacterium (assembly GCA_028284565.1). Next base: position 1,759 of record JANQRM010000606.1, read on the forward strand.
CAACATTGGTGCAATCTTAGGCGGGACAGTCTGGTCATATATTAGTGACAAACGTCGTTTTCCACGAGCGAAAGTGATGATTATCGGGATTGCGATGATTGGTCTGTTGATGGCAAGCATGGGGATTGCTAAAACTCCATTCGGGCTTGCAGTTGTGATGTTCTTCTTGCTGATTCCCATGCCAGCCGTGAATTCGTCGATTATCTCACTGTTACAGATTAAGGTTGCGCCCGATGTGCAAGGGCGAGTCTTTGCTGTGGCTGACCAGATGGCTTCATTTTTTATGCCCCTGTCTTATTTTGTCGTGGGTCCTTTGGTGGATGCTCTCTTCGAGCCAGCGGTGAATCTGCCGGGTTGGGCAACCTTCGCGCCGATTTGGGGGAGTGAAGTCGGCTCTGGCATGGGCTTGGTCTTTTCAATTGCAGGACTCATCGGTGTCTTTGTGAGCATCCTCGCCTTCATCACGCCATCAATTCGAGATTTAGACCGTAAATTGCCCGATTATATAGCCACTCCCCAAGCAGAAGAACATGATAAAGAAGCCGTCGAACCTGAATCGCTAGAAATAGCCCACGTTTAGCATCGCACCTCATCCCTATTTCCTCACCGAGTCAATTATCAGCATTGTTTGCTAAAATTCAATCTATCATTTAAACTAATTTAAATAGTGAACATTTCTCCAATGTTGGTCGTAGTCTGAATCGACCACACACAATAAAGGGCATTCTTATGAGCGACAAACCCAAACGAAGCGGGATGCGCGTTTTTTATACCTTGATTGTCACGCAGGTCTTGTCGCTGATTGGCAGTCAAATGAGTGGACTCGCCATCGGAATTTGGGTATATACCGAAACTGGGAATGCGAGTCCCCTCGCGTTGGTGTCCTTTTTCATCTTTTTGCCAAAAATCATCGCCGGGAGTATCTCTGGTGTCCTTGCAGATCGCTTAGACCGTCGCTATCTCATGGCAGTCGCGGATGGTGGGCAAGCCATTGGCACGGTGTTGTTGCTCATTAGCTTTGCATCGGGAGCCTTTGAATTGTGGCATCTGTATACGGTCGCTTTTATTCAGGGGATATTCAGCGTGTTTCAAGGTCCGGCATTTATGGCTTCCGTTACTCTGCTTGTCCCTCATGACCAGCGAGACCGAGCCAACACCCTTGTCCAATTAACACAACCGTCCGCTGGAATCATTGCACCCGCCTTGGCGGGTCTTATCTTCGCACTCGTTGGTGTAGTGGGTACGCTCTTGATTGACATGATAACCTTCATTATTGCAGTGACTGTAGTCCTCAATGTCCACATCCCGCGCCCAGAGCAAACCGAAGCCGGTATACAATCCAAAACATCCATCTTACAAGAGGTCTTGGGCGGATTTCGCTATCTGCTTGACCGTCGCCCCTTATTCTATGCCCTTCTCTATGTGATGATGCTCAACTTCTTCTTTTCGGGTTTGAGTGTTCTCTTCACGCCCTATGTGCTGGCGCGGACAGGGAGTGAGGCAACGTTGGGCATTCTCCTGAGTTTCTTGAATTTTGGTGCGTTGTTGGGCGGGATAGTCTGGTCGATACTCAGTGGGCAACGACAATTTTCGCGGATGCGAGTCATGATGGTTGGGATTTTTGTGGTTGGCTTGTTTATCTCTGGGATTGGCATCTCGCAAGTTCCGATAACCATGGGCTTCTTTATGTTCTTGATGTTGATTCCCATCCCTGCGATTAATGCCTCCTTTTCGTCTTTGTTACAGGTAAAGGTCGCGCCCGATGTGCAGGGACGTGTTTTTGCAACCGTTGAACAAATGGCAACGCTATTGATGCCTTTGTCCTATTTGATTGTCGGACCACTAGTCGATAATGTGTTTGAACTTGCCGTCAATCAACCCGGTTGGGAAACCTTCGCACCCATTTGGGGAAACAGTCAAGGCGCAGGCATGGGCTTACTCATCTCCATCGTGGGGATTATCGGTGTAATCGTCACCGTGATTGCCGTTTTTAATCCCTCTATCCGCAACATCGAGAGCAAACTTCCGGATTATGCTCCCTTACCAGAAGCAAGCGAGGCTGAAGTTGAGCCACTGAATCCAGATGGTCTCGATACTGCGATGGCTTAACGGGCGAAGAGCTTCCATAATTTGCCATCTTGGCTTAGCATGTAGAGTTCGCCATCTTCATCTTCGCCAAAGGAATTAATACGGAGTGGGGTCTGCATGAACTCTTCGCTTACCCAGTCGCCCGCGTCATCTTGTTGGAGTGTCCAAATTGCACCCGAACACCAATCACCATAGATATAGATGCCTTGCAAATCAGGTAAGGAATCACCGCGATAGACAAAGCCACCCGAAATAGCACAGTTGGTCAGGCGATAATCGACTCCATCTTTATTATGGGGGTAGGCAAAAATGGGCATGGATATCTCATCGGACTCATCTTGACCGGGCATGAGCATCAAGGCTTGATAGATATTCCAGCCATAATTTTGTCCAGCCGGGCTATCCGCGAGATGAAGATTGATTTCTTCAAATTGCTCTGCGCCAACATCGCCGATAACCATATCGCCTGTCTCACGATCAAAGCTAAATCGCCACGGATTTCGCAAACCATACGCCCAGATTTCAGGTAAGACGGACTCATTGTCCACAAAGGGATTATCTTCTGGAATCGAATAGGGTATTGTCGAAACATCAATCCGCAAAATCGTGCCTAGCATATTGCTGGTATCTTGCGAGGCAGGCGGGTCACCACCATCGCCTAAACCAATATACAGCATCCCATCGGGACCAAATAGCAATTGTCCACCATTATGGTTGACATTCGGTTGCTCAACAGTGAGTAAAATCTCTTGACTGTCGATGTCTGCTTGATTGGGATTGTCTTCCTGTACAAGATAGCGCGCTATCTGTACTTGCCCCGCTTCGCCCATGTTGTAGTGAACATAAAATGCTCGGTTGTCTGCAAAATTGGGATCAACCGCAATGCCTAGCAGTCCTTGCTCGATATATCCCGATTGCACTTGGTCTGTTAAGTCTAGGAAGGGTGTCTCCAAGAGTATGCTGTTATCAACAAGCCTCACTTTGCCAAAACGCTCGGTTATCAAAAAGCGACCTTCGCCTAAATTAGCCATTGCAGTCGGTTCGCGTAAACCTTCGGCAACCACCCGAAATTCATAACGGTCATTGCCTGTGAATTCGCGCAGACTCAGCGCAAATATGCCGATAATGGCAATGAGGGCAATAAGAACAAGGCGAATCATCCAACGTTTTGACATAAGTTCAATTCCAAAGCATCAATTGATAAAAACTGTGAGTATCCTATCATGAGGATGCCAGAAGGCGCATTAAGAAGCATTATCTCTCAACGACAAAAGTCCCAATTTCATGAGCATCGCCAGTGTTACTGCGGTCGTCCCCAAGTAGGTTATAACGGACAATAGCAGGATAGGTATACCAGCCTGTAAAGACACGATACTCACCGACTGGTAATTGAGTCACATCAATCATCACAAGTTCCATCCATTGCGAGTCGGCTGGACGCACACCGATGGAGATGTCATCCTGAGCGACGAGTGTGCCTTCGCTATCTAAGATATGCACAAAGCGTAAGTCCGTGTCAGGTCGGGGATGATCAAACTCCCACCATAAACCAATCGGCAGTGTCGCGGATGCTGAATTCGGCAGGTGAGAAGCAGTGAGTTGAATCCCATCTTCATAACGCACACCCGCATAAGTCAGCGTATCCTGCCAATCTGTGAGAGACCAAGTCTGCACATCTACTGTTTGGCAAAGTAGTACCGGGTTATTGTTACGTGGACAGGGCGGATCAAGTTGAAGCGTCAAGCGATGATACCCCGCTTCGGCAACTGGAATCGACGCTGTTAAGAATCGCTCACCTGCAAAATCCCATTCATGAACAACCTCGTTATTTAAGAGCAACTGTACTCGTCGATTGGTATTTGGGTCAGTATAGAATACACCCCTAAATTGTAACCAACCTGTTTCACTCAGATAAAAATCCACAACATGCTGGTCAGCCACTTCATTACGGGATACTAACCGTGTATAGAAGGATGGCGATGGTTCTGTCTGTGGCACATTGAAAATGGCGAGGCGGTCATCTTGGTAAATCGGCTGTCCTAGACGTCCATTGGCACGGGTGAGCAAGTCACTGACATCGTTGCGCCATGTATGCACAATCACGACATCAGCTCCAGCTTCCCGCAACAAGGCAGGGTCAAGCGAATCTTGCAGAATCGCCAACTTTGTAGGATTCACAGGGGTTTCACGAGAGACTTGTCCGGCAATGAGGGGTGTTTCGTGTGCCACTTGCAAATAAGTCGCATCTTTAGCTATCAACACATTACCCACAGGGATATTAAATATCGCCCGAACATCGTCACGGGTTTGCAAATCATAGACGGCTTGGGGAATGTCTGCGGGCATCGTCGGAAATGATGGAAACAGCCGATATTCCCAAACGATAACCGCGATTAAACCTATCACGCCCAGCATACGCCATTGAAACCACTGTGAAGCACTTTTTTGTGGGCGGGGTTTCCATAGGACTGACATCCCATAACCCACCAACATCGCAACACCCATCGCAAAGGTAAAAAGAAACCGTCCCGGTGTACGTGCCAGATTAAAGCCGGGCAAATCGACGACCAATGCCCAAGGCAACGGGATATAACTTTCGTAGCCGTTGATGACAATCTGCACGGGTTCGTCAAAGATTTTTAGTAAGGGACCGAGTGCGAGTATCCATGCGGTGACTGCCAATATCGCCCACCAACGCGAGGCAGGTTTTTTCACAAGTCCGACGAGTGCTAATATCCCGCCGACTATGCCAATATAACCTGCGCCTTCTGCTAGATTGACTCCCAAGACCTCACGTGAATAGCCCGCAATGTTGCCCAATACCGGATGTTCAAATGAGGGAGAGACCACCGCCAGCAAGTCAGCACTATAGCGCACATAACCACCCGCTTGCGTATAAACGGGTGTTCGCAATGTCTCCACAATCACAGGATACAGAAAAGCCAGCGTGAGAAGCCCGCCGATACCACTGACCAGAAAGACCAAGCCAGTCCCACGATAATCGTGTTGCCATAATCGCCACAAAAAAAACAAGCCGATAATCGGCAGATGCACATAAATCGTCTGGAGCATATGCCCCATTGGGCTAATCACAAAGAACACGATGGACAGCACAAACCATCGTCTAGACGGATTCTCCACAAGCTGAAATAAACAGAAGAGAAAGATTGGAAATCCCCACATCACAATCACGCCCCCATGCCCATCGAAGAGGTGTCCGGTGAAGATGGGGAATGCCATAAACATCAAGCCCGCAATCAGGGCTGGCACCATACTCTCAGTTGCTAGACGGTCTATTGCGAGGAAGAAGAGCGACCAACCGTTCAACGCCATTGTCAAAAGAATGACGAGATTAAACGCAATTGGTAATGGCAACACAAATGCCAAAAGCCACATCGGGAAGAATTGGAGTGGATTAGCATATAACAACACCCCAAAGATACCATCAGGATAGCCAAGCAGGGATTGATGGAAAATTGGCTCCCCATTACGAAGCGCATGGGTAAACCACCAAACATGCCGTGCCATCTCAAACGAATCACTATTGGAGCCACCGACAAGGTGCGTCCCCAATTGTGTAACGAGGGGATAAGTTAGAACAATCGCAACAATGAAATACAGTCCGAAGACGAGTAAGTGGGGACGAAGACGGAGTAGGAATGTCTCTGGAGGAGCAATGTGTGAATCGCCCTGACTATCATTCGTCGACATTGAGATTAATACACATCCCCACGACGGTCTTGGAAGACGGGGATGGACCCACGGACTTCATCGACCAAATCCATCTCAATATCGACGGTCAGCAATTGCGGGTCTTCACCAGCTTCAACAACGATTTTGCCCCATGGGTCAACCACCATTGAATGACCACCAAAAACGGTATCACCCGTTTGTCCAGCGGCATTGACACCAATGACATAACATTGATTTTCAATCGCACGAGCAATCAACAAGGCACGCCAATGCTCAATCCGCACAAGGGGCCACTCGCCGGGAATAATCATCATCGAGGCATTATCTGCCACCGCATACTCGCGGAACAAC
>JANQRM010000608.1 GCA_028284565.1 Anaerolineae bacterium
GATATTGGGGGAACGTTTACCGACTTTGCCGTCAGTGAGAACGGACAACTGCGGATTCATAAACGCTTGAGTACGCCTCACAATCCAGCCGAGGGTATGCTTGGTGGCTTGCGTGATTTTTCGCCCGATTTAAGTGACTTTCGCTCCGTTGCACATGGCTCTACGGTCGCCACCAATGCCATTTTAGAACGTAAAGGGGCGCGCACCGCACTCATCACGACGCAAGGCTTTCGGGATGTGCTTTATATCGGACGACAAAATCGACCCGACCTCTATGCGCTCTATCCTCAGCTTCCGCCACCACTCATCCCGCGTGATTGGTGCTTTGAAGTGCCAGAACGCCTTGATTATCGTGGGGATGTGTTAATTTCACTCGATATGACTGCTTTAGATTCGATTCTCGATTCCATAGATGAACAGGAGATTGACTCGCTCGCCATCTGTTTGCTGTATAGCTTTGTGAATGACCACCACGAATATGCCATCAAGCAACGGATATTAGAGCGTGGCATCTTGGAAGACTGGCAAATTGCGCTCTCATCCGAAGTCCTACCTGAATTCCGAGAATATGAACGTGCGAGTACCGTCGCCCTCGAAGCCTATGTTCGCCCCGTTATGACGACCTATATTCAATCTCTGCGTGAACAATTGCCCGACAAAACTAGCTTACGCATCATGAAATCGGATGGTGGGGTGATGCAAGCCAAGCGTGTCCGTCAGCAAGCCGTGAATACTGCCTTGAGTGGTCCGGCGGCAGGGGTGATGGGGGCGTTTCATGTGGCAACCTTAGCGGGGTATCCCAACATCATCACACTCGATATGGGCGGAACCTCCACCGATGTGGCATTGATTGCGGGCGAACCCGGCTTACGCCCTGAATCGGAGATTGATGGCTTGCCGATGCGAATCCGAATGCTCGATATTGAGACGATTGGTGCGGGAGGCGGCTCTATCGCGCGCGTCGATATGGGTGGCGCATTGCGCGTAGGTCCAGAGAGTGCAGGCGCATCACCGGGTCCAATTATTTATGGGAAACGTGGCAAACAAGTCACCGTGAGCGATGCCAATGCCATCTTAGGACGCTTGGATGCCGACCATTTTCTCGGTGGGCAGATGCCACTTAAACTCACCTCCGCGCGAAAGGCGGTGACATCGCTCGGAAAGCAAATGGGGAGGAAAGTGGTAGATACTGCAAAAGGAATCATTGACGTTGCCAATGCCAATATTGACCGTGCCATACGGCGCGTGTCGATTGCACGGGGTTATGACCCACGCGACTTTACATTGGTTGCGTTTGGTGGAGCTGGACCTCTCCATGCGTGTGAAGTTGCAGACCGTTTGGAGATTACAAGGGTGTTAATCCCACAGTATCCGGGAGTATTGTGCGCTTTAGGTTTGCTGACCGCCGATGTCGTCTTGGATTACACTCGCGCTGTGATGGGACGTGCAACTCGCGGGATGATTGCGCGCTTGCGTGCGGCGCAGATTGAACTCGTTGCCGAAGCGAAATCCGATTTAGCTCAAGAAGGCATCCCCGATGATGCGATGGATTTCAATATGGTGTTGGATATGCGCTATGCCGGACAAGCCTACGAATTGACCGTGCCGTTTAAGTATGATGTCGTCCAAGCCTTCCATAACGCGCATCAACTTGCCTATGGACATGCCATGCCAGATCGTATGATTGAGATTGTTAGCCTCCGTCTCCAAGCCATTGGGCGCATTGACAAACCTACGATACAGCCCCAAGCATCCAACATTTCGCCTGCTGACTCAGCTAAAATTGGGGAGAAGAAATCCGCTTCGGATGGGAAATTAGCGCACTATAGTCGTGATGCACTGTCGCCCGGTATGGAATTTGCAGGCGGGGCGTTGGTCTTTCAGTTGGATAGCACTGTCTATATCCCAAACGGTTGGCAGGCACGAGTGGATGGCTATCGCAATTTGCTATTGGAGAGGTTAACAAATTGACAGGCGTTGTAGGGGGGTTCGCGAACCGCCCTTACCGAAGACTCTAATGATGTTGAGTCTAAATAGGTTGTAGAACGCGGTCTTGTCGCAATTGCTTCCATAGAACCGTCATCGGGCGTTGCTTGACCGTCTCTTCAACAGCTTCCCGCCATGCTGGAATCTTGATGTCTTTGAGCGTTATTGGTGCATACTCATTCGCTTGGAAGGCTTTGAGCGTCTCCGGTGATGTGCCTTCTGCAAGGAAGAGGAAGGCGACTTCACTTTGGAGTTCCTTCGAGGCATCTTCAATCGCCAGAATTGCGGCTTTTACGGTTGAGGGAATATCCGCACCATTTTGGATATAAAACTCGTCCATGCGCGTTACCAGATTTTCCACCGTCCAGCCCATCAAGGCGACAACATTTTGTTCATCTTTTTGGACGAGCAGATAACTCTTCTGTCCGAAAGACATCATCACATCCATACGCTCAACTTTGCTTGAGCCATTGCTAGAGATGAAGTCGGCGATCAGTTGCGCGTTGCTCGGCATCCCCCGTTTAATCAGCAAGCCACTTGTATCGACTTTGGTCGGAGCTTCTTCTTCGACAACAGGTACAGAGGCATCGCCACCCGCTTGTTGCACCAATGCTTTGCGAACTTCGCCCCATTGCAATTGCACTTGCTTCCATGTGTCCTCAACACTGCCATCGTTTTGAATGACGACATTCGCTTGACTGACTTTATCTGCTTGTTTGGTTTGCGCCAGAATACGCCGTTTGGCATCATCGGGCGACATCTTGCGTTTCCCAACAAGGCGTTTGTATTGGGTCTGCGGAGTCGCATTGACGACCCACACGGCATCGACGGAATCTTTTAAGTCACCTTCGAGCAATTTAATGGCTTCGATAACCACGACCTTTTGCTTCGCACGTTTCGTCAGGGTATTAATTGCTTGTCGGATGATGGGGTGGGTAATCGCTTCGAGCTTTTTGAGGGCTTCGGGATGTCCAAATACCATGTTCGCCAGTGCTTGGCGGTTAATACGCTTATCTTCGCCAACAATAAACTGTCCAAACGCTTCAACGACAGGCTTATAAGCTGGTGCGCCCGGTTGCATCGCTTGATGCCCTAATCCGTCGGCATCAATGGTATACGCGCCCAGATGTTGGAGCATCTGACGCACCACACTTTTGCCAACACCAATATTGCCCGTGAGTCCAATCACGTATTTATTGGGAAAACGACTACTCACGGATTCACCTCCCGATTGGATTACCCCGATATGAGTTCATAACAATGAGTATAACATAAAAACAGGTGTCAAGAATTAGGATAGACACCCTAGTTAGGAGTATAACATAATCCCTATAAACCTGCGATGTATCCTGAAAGCGAAAGTGCGGAGTCAGCAGAGTCCGCACTTGGCTTGTAGATATGATCGTGCGTCGCTAGAACCCCCACGAAATGGCTTTATACTCAGGATGACGCAAGACATAGGCTTTGATGAAGGGGCAAAGCGGTTGCACCTTATAGCCTTGTGCTTTGGCATAGTCGAGCGCAAATTTCGCCAGTTGATTGCCCACTCCCTGCCCTTCAAATGCGGGTGGGACTTCCGTGTGGGTGAAGATGATATTGTTCTTATTTTGCATATACTCCGCCATCGCCAATTCATCACCCAGATGAACTTCAAAGCGGTTTTGTGCTGGATTGTGAATCACCTCAAATTCTGCCATCGTTCCTCCATATTTAGTCGGCTATAAATCCATTCTCTTTATGTGCACCGTCACAAAAAGGCTTTTTATTCGACCCGCCACAACGACATAACCACGTTTTGGACCCAGTATAAATGACTTGTCCAGCAACATTTTCGATCTGGAAGTTGCCAACCACTTCATAAGGACCATTCTCGTGCGCGGTGACGGTGAGTTCGCCACCTGTTTCAGCGGCATCATCAACTTTGACGACTTCTAATTGTTCGGTCTGGAAGTTCTCTTTTTTATGTGTGTTATCACAAAACGGTTTTTTTTCAGAGTCACCACAGCGACAGAGGGATGTACGGGTTTCATCTTGAATATCCACCTGCGCACCTTGAAGTTTCAGATTGCCCACAAATTGAATGTATTCATTCTGATGCACAATGATGCGATTTAGCGTGGGGGTGGATTCGCCAGCTTTGCCGTCTTTCCGTTCATAATGCAACGCACCTGATGGACACATTTCGATAACTTCCGCCACGCGGTCAACTGATACGCCATCCGCATGTATCCATGGGCGTTTATCTATATCGAATACCTCCGCTAATCGGGTCACACAAAAACGAGCATGAATACATCGCTTGCCACTAAAAGTAATATCGACCTCATCACCTGTATACCGACGGTCATCGACTTTGCCATGATAGGTGTCTGACATCTTGCTCACTCCTCAATATCTCATTGGATGATACTATATCGACGGGTTGAAATCTGCGTCAATTGAATAACACATTTTCACATCAACTGCTCATACACAAAAAGCACCTTCACGCCGAAGATGCTTTCCCAATGTCGCCTTCTTCAATGGCATTATGCCGTCGTTGTTTCTTCCTGCAAGACAGCTTCCACACTCAATTCAACACTAATGTCTTTGCCGACGAGCCATCCACCAGTTTCCAACGCCATGTTCCATGTCAAACCAAAGTCTTCGCGGTTGATTTTGGTCGAGCCTTCAAAACCTGCAGCAGTCTGGCCGTAGGGGCTTTTCGCTGTACCGAGATAGTTGACATCCAATACAACGGATTTCGTCACTCCATGAATGGTCAAGTCGCCTGTGACCTTGCCCGATTCACCATTGGCATCAACTTCAACGTTGGTGCTTCTGAATGTGATGGTTGGGAAGTTTTCAGCATCCAAAAAGTCAGGGCTAAGGAGGTGAGCATCACGGTCTTCATTGCCGGTTGTCCCCATCGACTTGACTTCAATCGTCGCCTCGACAGAGGAATTGGCTGGGTTGTCCTGATCGAATTCCAACGTCCCGGTGACATTACGGAACTCACCCCGCACTTTACTAATCATCATGTGACGTGCGCTAAAGGCGGCGGACGTGTGAAGCGGGTCGAATTGATAAGTAGCCATTGTAGATTCTCCTTATGGATAACAATAAATGGACGATAGTCCGCTTAACAGACGGCGTGTACATGATTTGTCTTACGAAAGTCACCTTAAAGCCCGATGAGAGGATAAAATTATGTTACAATCTCACCTGATACCATCATGACAAGGAGGTACAACAATGCAACCGATGTCCACGATCCGCGCATGGAAAATCAATCAACTGCAACGGATGATTCAAGTCCTCACCTATATCATTCAAGATGCAGATGAAGAGACGATGTCCACGGTCAAAGATGGTGGGGACGGTTGGACAGTAGTGGATGTACTGGGGCACCTGCGAGATTTTGAAGCCATCTTTTTGGAACGCGCCCAACTCACTGTCAACGAGGACTTCCCTAAATTACCCTTCCCCGACCCCGACACCTTAGCTGACGCTCATCGAGATACTTTAAGCAATGTCAAAACTGTTCTCGCAGAATGGACAGGACATCGGCGCGATTTAATTGCGTTCTATGAAGGGCTTGGCGAAGATGACACGATATGGGAGCGTCCCGGCAATCATCCGACGCGCGGTGAATTTACCCTCAACGACCAACTCATCCTCACCTCTTGGCATGATGTCAATCACTTGGAGCAAATCGCCAAAATCTTGTCTAGCGTGACCTAAATTCGTCATAGCGACGGTCTATTGGTCTTTTGGGTGACTCGATGAAACGCGCGTTGAACACGGCGTTCTCAATATCACGAATCACCTGATTGCGGTCTCGATAGACTCCAATCCATACCCAAATCATCATGCCGAGAAAGAGTATCAGGGGATAGTAATTGCTGATATGATTTCCGTCAGATGGTGTGACTTGTAACACCAACGGAAAAATCATGACGAGAGCCAAGATGAAGAAGGGCACATAATGCGCCGCCGAAAAGCGTGCCTCGCCTTGGATGACGGTACGATCTAGTTGCTCATCGAAGGTCACTTCGCCAGTAGCCTCGGCTTTGGAATCTTCATTTCCACTCTTTGTTCTCCGCCTGCGTTCCAAAGCAAATGTTGTCGTTGATGTGCCTACTTGAGTTAGACGGAGATGATTTTGCCATCTAATCAACATACCACCCTTTTGCTGATGCAATTGTTTGAGAGATTGACGGACTTTGGCAGGTGACTCGATAGTTTCAAAATAAAAAGATTTGCTAAAGAGGAATTCTCGCCAAAAGCGTTTCAATGTGCTTTGAGGCTGGACTTTCCGTTTTCGCTTGAACATTCGATTTCCCCTTCGCTCGACGGACAAGATTTCCGGAAAAATTAAATCCCATAACGATCACGGAGATCAAGCTCGTGCCGTTGTCTAGGCGATAACTTAGGTTTAGGTTTAGGTTTGGCAGTGAAGCGGGCATTGTAAATTGCATGCTCAATATCTTGGATGAGATGGTTTCGATCTCGATACATGCGAACCCATGTCCAAGCCATCATACCAACAAACAGAATCAATGTCAGCAAGGCGGCATCTTGATCATCAGATTGAGTCAATGAAATTGTAAAGAAGAAAATCAGAATGGTGACTATGATAAAAAAGGGTAGATAGCTACTTGCCAAAAATTTAGCTTCTCCCTGAATGATCGTGCGCTCCAATGTATCATGAAAAGTAATCTCACCTTTCGCCCTCGCATTGGCATAATATGAACTCCTTCCTCGTCGCTCTCTTTCGAGGGTAAAAGTTGTACCTTGGTTGGTGTATCCTACAACGACCCGGTTGCGCCAATTGTTGAATAGGCTCCCCTTTTGTAGCTTGAGCTGTTGGAGCGATTGACGGACATTTGAGGGAGATGCGTTTGACTCAAAATAGAAGGGCTTCGTAAAGAGGAATTCCCGCCAAAATTGTCTTAGCGGACTCAGGGGTTGGGGTTTCCGTTTGCTTTTCGACATCCGACTTCCACTTTCGCTTTAGGGATGAACGGGTATATCTATTGTACACTCATTATTGAACAGCCTCACAATATAATGAACGTAGGTTAAGGGGGCAATTTATGCTCTATCCATCTTTATTCAAATCACCAGAAGCGGAAGCGCAATATTTAGCTTCCTATCGCGCCCTCTTAGATTTATGGTCAGTAGAGCATGAAGCACTGGACATCAATACAAGGTTCGGCACGACGCATATAAACGTCGCAGGCTCACCAGATTCGCCACCGCTATTGTTGTTACATGGTTCTGCCGTCAATTCGACCATCTGGTATCCGAATATTGCCCCTTTAGCGCAACATTTTCGCATCTATGCTCCAGATATCATCAATCAAATGGGATTGAGTGTGTCTGAACGTCCACCGAAAACAACAGATGAGTGTGCAGAATGGTTGATTGAAATCATGGACAAACTTGATATGAAGCGTGCCTCTATCGTCGGGCATTCCTATGGGGGCTGGTTGACATTAAAATTGGCATTGACTACACCAAACCGAATAGACAGAATGATATTGATTAGTCCTGCGCCTGCCATTAAGTCTATTTCTAAACAACTCATCCTACGAATGTTGCTGGCTGTATTGATTCCCTTTCGCGGGATGTTTTACCGCTTGTTTCGGTGGCTGACAACATCGCCCCAAGCGGAGTGGCAAAAAATTGCTGATCAACTTTACGCAGGAGCCAAAACTTTCCGACCACAAGCCATGAAAATCGCTGTCATGTCCGTTTTTTCAGATGAGGAGTTGAGACAAGTTAGTACACCCGGCTTGCTCTTAATCGGCGACAAAGAGGTGGTGTACAAACCAGAAGAGGTAATAGAGCGTGCGAAACGCCTTATTCCTGATATTGAGAGTTTCATCATCCCAAATGCTAGTCATCTAGCTCCTGTTGACTGTGCAGATGAAGTGAATCAGCGCATGATCGAATTTTTAACCCATTGAAGCCTTCTCACACTTAAAGGTATTTTCCTGTTCAGTACCAATTAATTCGTAAATGGCAATATACCAACTACTCGCAAGGCTTGCTCAGATTAAAATGAAAAAGGACACTCGTTGGAATGTCCCTCTTGTTGATTTGGATATTGTTATTGTCTAACCAAAGGGAGTAGCCGTTGGGTTTAACGCATCAAAGGGTATCACGCTCTGGCTCGTTGGTGAGAAGGTCGGCGCAGGTGGCACAGTCGGCGTGGGTGTCGGCAAGACATTATTGATCGTCACCTGAGCATCCCGTTCGATAAAGCCATTCGTATTCGAGAATGCCGTCAAGCGCAAGATGTATTGACCATTCGGAACGGTGCGTGTGTCCCATGTCCCAATCGTTTCGCCAGCCGTCGGATGCTGTTGTGTCGATTCCGAGATAGCTGTGAAGTTATCCGGCGCAGACAGGGGCGCATAGGCTAAGACGTAGCGACTAAAATCATTCGCTTGGATTTGACCTGTAATCGTCGCCGTTTCGACTAGTGTTTGACCATTCGAGGGGTTGATGAGTCGGACTGTTGGCAAGGCAATCCCCTGCTGACAAGCCCCTTGTGGAGCAGGGTTCAGTGGCAGTTCCAAGCCAATCAGTTGAGCGAATTGTTGTCCTTGAACCGTTGTATTCAACCAATCCACCGCGGACGGGTCCGACAGGTCAGCAAATGTGCCTTGAACATTGTTTTCTGGACACCATTCATTCGCGCGGAGTCCGGTCCAGCTATCAATTTGAATGGTCTGGACAAAGCCTTGATCGGGCGGTGGTGGGAACTTAGTCTGTTCGAAGAGTTCTTGCGCGCGTTCTGGACAGGCTTCATAGACCGCTGTACCTGTCGTCCGGCAAATCGTCTGCACGACCACTTGTCCCGGATTCTGGAATTCTTGCACAGGTCGTCCTGCAACCGCCGTTTCCATCACTTGATTCCAAACAGGCGATGCACCCGTAAAGCCAGTCACATTAAAGGTTGGCGCATTGTCATATGTACCTAACCAGACACCGACGACCACGTTACGAGTAAAGCCGAGTGTCCACAAATCACGCGCATCATTGGTCGTCCCGGTTTTCGCACCCACGACATTTTGTGCAGGGATACCTAGACGGGCTAAGGTTAAGTTCGAGTTCAAACCAAATTGCTGACGGCGGGCGTTGTCATCAGACAAGATATTTTGCATCAGATACGCAACTTGTGGTGAAATCGCTTGGAAGGGTTCTGGACGTGGCAATAGGGGTACTTCGATCTCTGCACCATCTACCGTTTCCGTAATGCTCTCTATTGCATACAAGGGCTGGTTCGTGCCGCCATTCGCAAACGCACCGTAGGCAACCATCATATCAATCAGACGAACTTCATTCGCACCTAAAGCAGAAGGCAAGCCAACTTGCACGCCATCAGGCAACACCAAGCCCAACGCACTCGCGGTATCAATAAAGCGTTGCACGCCTAATTGCGCGAACACTTTCACCGCTGAGACGTTGTAGCTGTTTTGGAGTGCCACCCGTGCTGGAATCGGACCATAAAATTGTCCCGTGACAAAGTTCTGCGGTTGATAGAATGTCCCATTCACATCATAAGTCG
>JANQRM010000617.1 GCA_028284565.1 Anaerolineae bacterium
GAAACAGCTCGACTCCTTGCGACAGATACTCGACGTTATTCCCAATACTTGCCTTGCACTGGTGGGGGATGGACCTGCGCGACGTAAATTAGAGAAGCACTTTGCTGGCACAAACACCGTGTTTATGGGCTATCTATCAGGGGAGGAACTGCTTCAAGCCTATGCCAGTGCAGATGTATTCGTCTTTCCGTCGGCGATGGAGACCTTTGGCTTAGTTGTGTTGGAGGCGATGGCAAGCGGTGTGCCTGTCGTCGCTTCACGGGTGGGCGGTGTACTGGATGTTATCGAAGCGGGTGTGACGGGCTATACTTTTGAGGTCGGCGATTCTGATGCGATGATTGATAGTGTTCGCCATATATGTGCAGATAATCGCTATCGTCAGATGGGACAACCGGCACGAACTTTTGCTGAAACAATGACATGGGACATTGCGATGCAAGAGGTCATTGAGCATTATCAGCGCATTATTGATGAAAAAAAATGAGACTTATTCACCTAACGCTCGTCCTTCAGCCAAGACATAGGCAACCATATCGGCAAGGGTGGATTCTTTGGCGAAGACTTTGGCATCATAAATGACTCGCGGGCAAATTCGACTTTCCAGTTCATCAAAACGAATCTCGGCACGGTCGAATAAATCCTCTGGCAAGTCCGGTTGAATGATAACAAAGGCTAGAATTTCGCTGGCTTCTTCTGTGTAGCCTTCACCCATAGAGTATTCGGCGAGGTCGGTCATAGAGGTGAGGATTTCGATCCGGGCTTGAATGGCATAGCCTGCTCGGATAGCAATCAGGCATTCTTTTTTGGGTTGATAGGCAGTCATAGCAAATTCTCAATATCTGCTTCTGATGACATTATATACCCAGAATCGAAAATGCCTCCTCAAGTTTCAGAGAAGGCATCGTCCTAATGTCCTAACTGCTATTGAGGAGATTCGAGCCGATTTGATAGGCAGAAATGAGGGCGTTAGCAATGATGGCTTCGGCATCATCCGCAGTGGCGAATTGGTCGTAGCGGATATAACCTCCCGGCGTACTCCAACTAGTGTTCCAATTGAAAATATCGGGTAAGGCATCACTTAAATCATCTGGTAAGGGGAATGCATAGACATAGAAATAGGGCTGACCAATATCAGCTGTACCGGGTGAAAAGCCGAAGTTCATCTGGGGGTCGTTATGTTCATCCATGCCCTCAGCAAACCAAATGGTCGAAAGGTCAAAGCCGTGGGGCCATAGCGCAACAGGGGTCTGAGGACCCAACATACGTCCTTTAACCGCACTCAAGATAAGGTACATCTGCCGTTGGACTTGAGCATAGGTTTGGGCTTGGGCTAGATCGAGATTAAATGGGGTCGATTCGGTGATTTTACTTCGACTAGGATCGAGTGGCGTACCAGCATCCGCAAATGCCTGAAATACTGTATCAAACAGGGAAGTTTGGGTATGTCCATTCAAGGCGAATTTGAAGGCTTCGTTGCCATTTTTATCGACATAGACAATTGCGCCTTGTGTATAATCGAGCTGTAATTCACCCCCGAAACTGAGTTTGCCAGTGGTTGCGCCTTCTGGAATGGGGATGGTGCTGTATTCAAGTTCGACGGGCATGGGCGCAACACCCAGTAGCCGAGCTGAGCGTAGGATTTGCATGGCTTGGTGTAAGGCTGTTTTAGTATCGTCCCAATTGGATAGTTCAGGCAGTGACATTCACATTCTCCTCAAGACAGTGTTTCTACTATGAGAGTATCGTATCTTCACGAAACTCGATAGCTCTAAAGTGGGAACAAATTAAGGGCTTGGTCGAGACTCAGAACTGCCCATGCGCCTGCACCTAATATCACCAGTTCCGCCACAATCATGACAACATTTTGACCCTGATCGACACGGAAGCACGCATTCACCGATTCCCATTTTTTCTCATCATAATCAGTAGGTTTCACGCCAGCGACGGTCAGATAGTTGATATTCAAAAGGATGGCAACCACGGCGGCGAGTGGGGTCAGTAATCCAAGAACTAGTCCAACACCAACCGCCAACTCACCGAGAACAATCAGGTAAGGGAAGACTTTGGGGCTAAAGTTAATGATGCGTCGAATAAAGCCAGCATAGGCAGGGACAGGGTGATGGTCAAGCAAAGAATTTGTCCATGACATCATGCCCGTTTGGACAAATTTGGGGTATTCCTTATGCCAAACACTTTTAATCCACCAAAGACCGATACCAATACGAAGCACAGCTAACCAATGCAAGATGGTGAAGTTTTCCGAGAGGAACATCATCGTCTCCTAAATTTTGTTCATTTGATTGTTGACGGATTGAGGAAAAACAAACTTTCGTTTGAGAATTTCGGCACAAGTCAGTTGTAGAATCAAAAAAGGTGGAGAGACCTCCACCCTTTGTTATGCGTTGCGAGATTCGATTAGTCGTCGTTATTCCCAAAAAGTTGTTCAGGCTTGATGGTGAACATATAGCCCACACCGCGTTCGGTACGAATGTAATGGGGATGATGGGAATCCGCTTCGAGCTTGCGACGGAGGCGATGCATATGCACCCTTAGCGTATCTTCCCCAACTTCTTCGGCGGGCCAGACACGGGCAATTAACATCCGATTTTCCACAACTCGTCCGGCGTTGCGCAGGAGGACATGAAGCAAAATCGACTCGGTTGGGGTAAGCCCAATGGATTTTTCTTGAAGCACAATGCGATTGTGTGCAAAGTCGATTTGGAGATGTTGGTCAACATCAATGACCGGTTCACTAGCGTAGTCGAAGGTGGGAATTCGTGCTAAAACCACAGAAATGCGTGCTTCAAGTTCTCTTAATTCAAAAGGTTTGACAATAAAATCTTCTGCGTATTTACGAAGCCCCTGCACGATTGTATCCGTATCACCCGTTGAGGTCACGAACATAATCGGCACATCTGCCATAGATTTGAGCTTATTTGCCAATTCAAAGCCATGCATACTGGGCAAACCAAGGTCAATGAGAGCGATATGCGGGAGTCCCTTTTCTTTAACATATTCAAGGGCTTCTGGGGCATCCTCAAAGGTGACAACACTATAGTCCTGCTTCGTCAGGAAGTCTGTCATCAATTGACCCACAGTTGGGTCATCTTCAACAACCATGATTTTTTGTTTTTTTGCTCTGGTCATGATTATTTTCCACATCCCCTGTGTTTAATAATTTGTAACGAATATACACCATATGTAATATTAAGTCAAAGTGTAATTGTTTAATTACGAATTTTGTCTAGGTGAAGTCGATGGTCAGATTGTCCTAGACGGGAGTTGCGTCTATAAGGTGTCGTGCTAGACTCAAGGCAAATTTTTGGCGAGGAATTTGATTTTATGGCATCAGTCGCGCATATCGTGCGTCGTCGTCGCGCACGGAAGAGTCGCCGTCGGGCAGAAAAACGAGAACGTCGCATTTGGTTGAGTATCGCCATTGTATTATTAGCGGTGCTGGTCATCGCGCCGATAGTGACGGTCTTCGGCTTGGCATTGGTTTTATATGGACAGGCAACGCAACATCTTCCCACACCTGCGGAGACGATTTATCTTGACCCCATTATAGGTACTACTCAGCTGGTTGACCGTAGTGGAGGAACTTTGATTTATGCGCTACAAGACCCCCTTGGTAATGAACGTATCTGGATAGATTTGGAGGAGATGCCATCACTTGTTTTGGATGCAACGCTTATGATGGAGGACCCTGACTTTTTGGACGCGACTCGTTTTGATATCAGTCGCGCCTTTACACAGATGTGGCAATATATCTTGGGTGGGACGATCCCACGAGAACGCTCGATTGCTGGACGTTTAATTGACAAGACTTTGCTTCCCCAAGCGCGCCAACCGGAACTGGATTCAGCCTTACTTGATCTTACCTTTCGTCATGAGATTAAAAGGCAATTTAGCCCGATAGAATTGCTTGAATGGTATCTGAATACGAATTTTTATGGCAACGATGCCTATGGCATATCTGCGGCGGCAGAAGTCTATCTCGGTAAGTCGGTACAAGATTTGACAGTGGACGAAATTGCCTTACTGGTTGCTATTCCGCCCGAACCACGCTTTAATCCCTTCGATAATCTGACGGCGGCAACCGGACGGCGAGATAATCTCTTACGGGATTTGTTGGCAAATGGGCATATCTCTCAAGTGGATTTTGATACAGCGATTGCACGGGCGACTCCCTTGCGTCGTGATTTGATTCAATCACCCTTCTTCGCGCCCGATTTTGCCTTGTATGCGAGAGAACAAGCCGAAGGCATCCTTGATTCACTCGGACTCGATGGCTCAACGATGGTATCACGCAACGGTCTGCGAATTACCACAACACTCGATATGGATTTGTATCTGCAAGCGGATTGTGCCTTGCGCGCCCATTTGCGACGCTTGCAAGGTGTGTCTGCAAATGATGTGACCCAAATTGATACGCCCTGCACCACGTTAAATTATCTGGTGCAACCCTTCAATGTTGACCCATCGATTCCGCCGACAGAAGGGGCATTGGTCGCGATTAATGTCGATACAGGTGAGATTTTAAGCATGGTCGGGACAGCAACAGATGTGCGCTATCAACCGGGTCCGACTCTCCAGACGTTTGCCTATTTTGAAGGCTTTTTGCGTCGCTTATTTACGCCTGCTTCGATGGTGCTGGATATTCCTCAACCCTTCACAGGTCCCGCAGATGGCTTGATTTATACGCCCAGTAATCCCGATGGGGTTTTTCGGGGTCCCGTTAATTTGCGCGATGCGATGGTGAGTGGTCTGTTACCGCCTGTGGTTTCCGTCGCCGATAGTCGTGGGATGAGTTCGGTATTAGTGTCAGCACATCTAATTGGCATCAACAGCTTGGATACGCGCGCGAGGACGTATGATTTGTCTCTGTTGGAGCGTGGTGGCACTGTGTCCGTGCTGGATATGACCTATTCGTATTCTGTATTTGCGTCAATGGGTGTGATGAACGGTATTGATACCGACCCAATTGATACGGGCTTTCGCACTCGCGATCCAGTAGCTGTCTTACGGATTGAAGATGCAGATGGAAACGTGCTATGGGAATATGACGAGACGATTCAACAACTCAGCCAATCAAGTGTCTTTGAGCCAAGTTTAGGCTTTTTGGTGAACGATATTTTGTCTGACAGTGCCACTCGTCGCTCGGTTTTAGGTATCAATGATGAGACATTGACCCTCACTCGTCCATCGGCAGTGGTCAACGGTTTGACGAGTGATTTCTCAGAAAACTGGACAGTAGGCTACACACCACAACTGGTAACAGCAGTACATCTGGGGCGGTTTGATGGACAGGCGATGTCGATGGATGTGCATGGCTTGCAGGGGGCGACGATTGTCTGGCGTGCTTTAATGAATTACGCACATGACCGCGACGGCTTACCCATCGAAGATTGGACTCAACCCCCCGATGTCGAAAGTTATGTGGTGTGTGACCGTTCAGGTCTCATTCCAAGCGGGACGAATCCTTGCCCGACCCGCCAAGTACTCGTGCCACCCGGTTCGCTGATTTTGGAGGATACCTTCTGGCAGAGTGTAGAGATAAACAGTCAGACGGGTCAATTGGCGACAGCGAATACCGAAGATGCGCTACGAACCGAAGCAGTCTACTTCATCCCACCGGATTCAGCGATGGAGTGGTGGGTCGCAAATAATCAACCACTACCGCCTACTGAGTTCGATACCTTGAGTCGTCCTGAAGTGTTGCAAGCGGTGCAAATCCTCCAGCCCGATGATTTTGCCTATGTTGGAGGTGTACTAGACGTGCGTGGCACGATTGATGATACGGATATTGAGTATTATCAATTGTCCTTTGGAGAAGGAGTGAACCCGCGTGAATGGTTGGATATTGGTGGACAACAGACAGAATTTACACCCGGTACTTCTCTGATAGCGTGGGATTCCGCTGGATTAGATGGAGTCTATACGTTGCAATTGTCGGTGGTCTTCAACGACGGCAGTATTGACAATGCCACTACGCTAGTGACTGTGGATAACATCGCACCAACAGTCGATTTGCAAGCAGGGACACTGGGGCAGGTCTTCCGCTTCCCAACCGAAAGTGTGATACCACTGACGGCGAATGCAACGGACAATCTGGCGATTGATCGCGTGGACTTTTATCACAATGGCTTGTTCCTCGGCACGGATGAAGAATGGCCCTATGGCTTTGAGTTCGACATCACGCGCACCGGAATTGAAGTCTTTACAGCTGTTGTCTTTGATGAGGTCGGCAACAGCACGCAACAGGATATTGAAGTCGAAGTGGTTCGGGATGGTTAATATCAGCGATTTGCCTGTTTGGTAGGTCGATTGTTTGTGATTTGTTGGTGAAATTCATTGATTACAGACGTTTGTCCTTGTCGTGTCTTCATTCCTCAACGAGTTTATCCCAAATTTGGGATAAAAACTCCTGCTAGCAGGAGTTAACAGACAAATATTTGAGTCATGGGGCAGATAATAGCTTGCAGATTTTATGTTTGTCTGGTGTTTGAATCTGGTTTGTTTAGACAGACTTTTGGTGGTGCTAACTTTCCAACAGGAAGCCGAAGCGAGAATGTATGACGCTTTTCTAAGCCCTATAGCGGGTCAGCAACTCAGCTGTCTAGTTATTAGGATGTTAAGGTGCGGTAGATGGTTGGTGTGAGGATTTATCGTATCATAAAAACAGGTTCTATGCGGTTAGAGTGTGCATACATTTGTTCTGATTTGTTTTCGGTAGGGGTCACATAGTAAGTGATGCCATGATTCGTCATTATTGCGAAAGCATAAGAAGAGCCTAAATTCGCCTAAAATGAAGACAAAATTATCTCTCAAAGAGCGTTCAGGCATATCGTGAATTTAGCCACCACTTACCCTTCAGCCACTACCCTTTAGTCAAATCAATGTTTCTCTGTGCCAGCTTGCGTTACAATGATGATGTCATGGGAAAACGAAAGGGACGCAGATGTCCGAGCAACAAATCCGGCAATTGCTGAAGTTGGGAATCGTTTCGCTAAAAGAGGGAGATAAAGACAAAGCTCGACGTGCCTTTCTGGCAGTGATTAAACTTGATTCCAAAAGTGAGCCCGCATGGATTGGATTGCTATCAGCAGGGAAGGATTCCAAAGAGCAACTGACCGCGCTCAAACGCCTGCTGGAAATCAACCCAGACCATCCCAAAGCATTGGAAACCCTAGCGCGTGCCGGATTGAATCGTGAACAACTCTTGGGCAAAACGGTCACTGGGGCATTAAGCGAGCAAGCTCCCCAACCGAGTAAGACTACTGCTGTTCCTG
>JANQRM010000622.1 GCA_028284565.1 Anaerolineae bacterium
AAATTGCCTCAGCGATTGACCGTCTACTCCTCTATGAAGCCACAGGTGATAACCTACGTCGGCGCATGGAAGAACTGGACTCGATTTCGCGCGTTAGTAACGAACTCACACTGACCGTTGACCTCGACCAGATTTTAGAAGCCATTCGTCATGAAGCGATGACCTCCACGCATGCCGATGGTGCTACCGTCGTCTTGCTCGCACCAAATGACAAATGGGTTGCACCCAATCGTCCGATGATGGAAAGACGGATTGGGGATGCCGAAATATTGCGCGAATTGTCTCCCATCGAAACAGAAGCGGTCATGCGTGGTGCTGATCCCGTCTTGGTAACCAATTATGCGAGTCATGAGCTGGATGCCCAACCCAGCACGGCTCAATCTGCCATTGCTGTCGCCATTCTCTATCTCGACCAAATTGTTGGTGTGATTCATGTTCACCATACGGAAGCCAACCGCTTTGATGAACGGAATTCCACCTTCTTGCTCACCCTCTCCACCAAAGCCGCCTTGGGTTATCAAAATGCCATGCGCTATCAAGAGCAGATGGAACGTGGGCAAGCCCAGCGCAGTCGGATTGAGCAATTGAACCGCATCTTTGAATTGGGTCAGATGATTCAAAGCAATGCCGAACCCGAAGTCGTCCTCGAAGCCATTGCCTTCAGTGTGCAACATAGTGTGGGTTTCGATACGGTGGTGATGCTCTTAGTCGATGAAGATGCGGGTATTGTCCGTCGTGTCGCCAATGCGGGGATGCCCATCGCTGTCTTCGACGAAACGCGAGATAGCACGCTAAAACTCGAAAAACTCAATGAAATCCTTAAAGAAGAATTCCGCGATGGCGAAACTTACTTCTTGCCCATCGAACACTTCGCCGATTGGCATGTACCGGGCATGAAGGCACTGAGTGCATCCCATGAAAACAACCGCACGCTATACCCCACCAGCGCACAAGATTGGCACGACGGGGATATGCTCCTCATTCGCATTGCCAACCCCAATGGTGAATTGTTGGGCTTGATGAGCCTCGACCGCCCGTACAGTGGACAACGCCTCGACCGTAGCCAACTCGAAGTCCTTGAAATCTTCGCACATCAAGCCTCCACCATGATTGAAAACACGCGCTTGTTCATGCAATCACAACGTAGTGTTCAGCAAGAGGCACAACTCAATGAAGTCATGGAAACGATTGCCGCCACTCTTGATCTAAGCGAAATCGTCAAGGCAATTGCTAAAGGTGCGCGTAACTTGCTAACCTTCTCTCAATTGACCGTTGCCGTCCTCGATGTGGATCAAAAAGGCTTCGATGTCGTCAAACTCGCCGTCAAGAACGATGGCAGTTCATCCATTACACAAGAAAAGCGTGGTAGCCTCGAACACACCGCGCTCGGACGCACCTTTGACGAACGGCACGACTATTTCTATCGCTATGATCAAGATTCCATTGTTGCCTACAATGATTTGACAGCATGGCAAGATCAAGGTGAAAAAGTCAGCCTCATTCTCCCACTGGTCACCGGTGGAGATTGCCTTGGATCCGTGCATATCGGGAGCGATACGCTCAACATCCGCGAGTTCAATGAAAACCGCCCCCTCCTGCTTCGGATGGCACAACTCGTTGCCGGTTCGATTCAGAATACACGCCTCTTCAACCAAGCGATGAACTTGCAAGTTCTCAATCGCTCCGTCGTCGAGTCCATTCAACAAGGGATTGTCGTTCTAGACAACTCAGGACGCATCATCAACCACAATGAATTCATGCAAGAACGATACGGTTGGGATGACTCCGCGCTTAACCAAGACCTCTTCACCTATCAACCCAAACTCGGTGAAATGCTCCAAGAAAGTCTCTGGACTGTCCTGCAAGAAGGTGAACCCCAAGAAATTTTTGGGCAACTCACCCCCGATGGTGGACTAGACGAAGTACGCAATCACTATATATATCCCTTGCGCTATGGCGATAACATTCGCGGGGCAGTCTTGCTCGTGGAAGACGTGACAGACCGCGTGCAACTAGAACAAGCGATTGAATCCCGCGCCAATCAACTCGCCGCCTTGACTGATGTGTCCACACGCATCACCTCAACCATCGAGCGTTCCGATATTATTCAACTCTCCCTCGAAGAGATGGGTTGGATTATCCGCTTCGACACGATGACTATTTGGCGGCGCAGTGGTTCCTACATGGCATTAGAAGGCGCGGCGGGTATCGAAGATACGGGCTTAGATGAGTTCGTCATTACCATTAGTGAACACCCGCGGGTGCGTGAACTGGTGGAAGGTCAACGAGTTTACGCGATCTCTAATGACGACGGCATCGAAGACAATGGCTTACCCGGCGAAGATACTGCTAAGAGTTGGCTTGGTGTGCCCTTGGTCAGTCAAGGGCATGTGGTCGGGATGATAATCCTCACAAAAGCCGAAGCAGGCGTTTATGAAACCCGTTCAGAACAACACGTCGCCTTTGCCTTTGCTAGCCAAGTCGCCATTGCTTTAGCGAATTCCGATTTGTTCGAGCAAACCTTTGAACGCACGAATGAATTGGGGACACTGCTCGAAGCCGCTCAAGCCACCTCCCTCACCCAAGATTTGAACGATGTCTTCCGCACAGTTGCCGATTTGATGTTCAATGCCCTAGAGACCGATTTCTGTACCATCTCCATTTGGGATGAGATTGAAAATCAACTCGAAGTTCAAGTCCAAATCGGGCGCGATGGCACATTCGATGATGCCGAAGCCAAGAGCATTACCTACAATCTCTCCGATTATCATGCGAAACGACGTGCACTCGAAAACAAAGATGTGGTCGTCATCATTCAAGGCAAACCCAAACGTGACGAACCCGAATATCCCAAAGAAATGTCCGAACTCAACGAGTCGCAATATGGCGCACGCTTGTTGATTCCGCTGGTGGTGCGTGAACAAGCCATCGGGTTGATACAACTCGAACAATTCTCCGATGACGAACTCTCCATCACCCAACAAAAAGTCCGCCTCTCCAAAGCACTTGGCTCACAAGTTGCTGTGGCGATTGAAAACGCTCGTCTGTCTGCAGAAACCTCCTCTCGTGTGGAAGAATTGCTGACGATTAATGCACTCAGTCAAGCCATTTCATCGACACTCGAACTGGACGACATGCTCAAAGTCATTCAATCCCAAGTCCCCAGCGTCACGGGTGCAGACGAGATGTATCTCGCCCTGTTCAATCCAGAAACCGAGAAAATCACCTTCCCCTTAGCTGTCAAATCGGGTGAGCCGTTCAACCTACCCCCACGTCAACTGGGCAATGATGAAGTGTCTTATATCATCAAAAATAAACGCTCCCTCAGCTTAGGTGCAGATTACTTCAGTATTGATGACCTGCGGAAGAGTATGGGCATCACCAATGGCGAGGCCGACTCCAAGAGCTATATGGGGATTCCACTGATTGCTGGGGATGAGGTACTCGGTGTCTTGGCAATTCGGGACTCTGAGCGGACCCGTGCCTTCAATCTAAACGATGAACGAATCCTCACGACGGTGGGCGCACAGCTCGGTGCGGCGATTCAAAACGCCAACCTCTACGACAATCTCAATGTCTTGGTCGATAGACGCACCGATGAACTCGCCCAAGAGAAAGATCGTCTCGACACGCTCTACCAAATCACCTCCGAACTCATGCGCTCGCTGGATATGGATCAACTCCTATCCCGCACCTTGAGTATGGTGAGTAAAGCCGTCGGCGCAGAAGATGGGGTCATCCTCCTCTTCGATACCGTTACCGATAGCTTGTATTGTCGGGCGGCACTTGACCCACGCTCTGTCTATGAAGACGACATTGGCAATCCCTCCCACGCGGCAGAAGGTCTCGCAGATTGGCTCATCCGTCATGGTCGCACCCAAGACAACGTGATCATGGTCGGCGACCTGTCCAAAGTCGATTATTGGGATAAATCCTTGCCCAATGCCAAACGCTGGAAAAGCAGTATCGCTGTTGTTCTAGAATCGCAAGATGAACCGATGGGCGTGATGGTCTTCCTCAATAAGAAGAAAAACGCCTTCACCGATGCCCAACTCAAGCTCCTGATTGCCGTTGCGAATCAAGTGTCTTCCGCTTTCAACAGTGCCGAACTGTACGAAATGATTCGGGATCAAGCAGACCGACTAGGAGATTTGCTACGAAATGAGCAAGAAGAAGCCCAACGTCACAGTGCCATTGTCGAGGGTATCGCAGACGGAGTCATCCTCGCGAATGCAGAAGGCTTAATCATTCAAGCCAATACCGCCACCGAACGTATTCTGAGCTTACCCAGTGACCAAATCGAGGGTGAATACATCTCTCGCCTATCCGGGATGTTCGGTGGGTCGGCTGTCCGTTGGGCGCAGATGATTGACGAATGGCAACAAGACCCGACGGGCGAAAATCGTCCTGCAGGTGACTATATCACAGATGAATTTGAGATTGGCACACGAGTCATTAGCGCACATCTCTCGCCCGTGTATATCCGCAATGAATTGTTGGGGACGGTGTCCGTGTTCCGCGACATCACCAAAGAGGTCGAAGTAGACCGCATCAAGAGTGAGTTTATCACGAACGTCTCGCATGAATTCCGGACACCGCTGACACCCATCAAGGGCTTTACCGACTTGCTCCTCGAAGGCATGGCAGGGGAACTCAACGAAACACAAAAACATTGGCTGGGTACCATTCGGGAGAACGTTGACCGTCTGA